>JANMTH010000552.1:0-3971 GCA_031390305.1 Thermoflexaceae bacterium | reverse complement strand
CCTGTTACGACTCCGCGAACCCGGATCGCGTCGTCCGTTCGCTCGACACCTCCTGGCTCCACGGCCCCTCGAAGCTGGGTGTGTTCGTCAGCCAGCGTGAGCAGGCCGAACCGGTCGCCAACGTGATCACTGGCTACTACGCCCAGTTCTGGGACGGTGGCTTCGCCTTCACCGTTTCCGCGAACCCGGCGGGCGGCGATGTCGTGACAAGCAACGAGCCCGACAAACCGGCCGGCGTTCCCGGCGGCGCGGCGGCCATTCCCGTCCTCGAAGCGGCCGTTCGCCAGCTCGCGCCGGGCCTGGACCTCGCCTGCTTCTACCGCGAACAGTTTGGCGACTACGGCGACCTTGCCGCCATGGGCATCGGCGACCCCCGCCCGGCGCTGCCCGGAGGGTATGACGAGCTCTCGAAGGAGATCGTCCGTGTCACCGTGCCGGCCGCGTCCTGCAACGCCGTGAAGGCCGAGGGCTTCATCCAGGAGCGCGTGAACCTCTTCTTTGCCAGGTCGAGCGGTCAATCGATCGGCATCAACGTGAACGGCGCCGAAGGCCAAGGGGCGGAGAGCACCGGCCAGTTCAACCCCGGCTACGCTTCGTGGTCGAACGGAAAGCACTACTTCAACCTGAATTGGGACCCGGGTGTGGTGAACGAGGCGGCCGCCCGCAAGATCGCCCTCGCCCTCGACCCCGGCTTCGCCAACGTCTGCTTCGTCACCCAGCGCGAGATGACGGACCTGGAGTTCTCAGCTCTGGGCCTGAAGGCACCCAAAGCGCCGGAAGGCTTCACGAATCAGCCCGATGCGGGACGCCTGAAACTCGAAACGAGCGGGCCCTGCAAGGACGCCGTCCAGGGAGGCGGCTTCATCGCCAGGTGGCTCCTCATTGGCGAGGCCGGCCGCGGCGTCATCGAAGCTGGAGCGTGGGGTGGCCCCCAGCAGCCCGGCTCGACGTACTTCCCCTACATCGAGGGACAATCGCTTTACTGGAAGGACGTCCGGGGCTACTCGTTCTACGTCACAGGCGCCAAGGGCAACTTGTCGGATAGCCGGGAGATCCTGCTCGCCGTCGCCGAGAGCATGGACGCGAACTTCGACGAGTCGAAGCTGCTGGACCCGCCAGAGGGGATCAAGCCGATGCCCATGCCCTACCCGGCGGACGGTGGCACATCGACGGGCAGCTCCGAGCCTGTGCCTCCGTCCGCGCCGAAGAGGTGATGCGACGGAGAGGCTTCTTCTATGTCGTGGGGTTCAACGCCGACTTCAAAGAGGGCCGTAAGACCCTCGTTGAGGTTGCCCGGAGCATGGACCCGGCTTCGACGAAACGCAGCTGATCGAACGGCGATGACCCTCCGGGCGAGCGATCGTCACTGCAGTGTCGGACCGGCCCCTCACAGCGGGTGGCTTTCGCCTCCCCTCCCGTGCTTCGCTCGCTGGGCGTCCTGTAGCGTGCCGATGTGCTCGGCCGTGCGGCCGTAGATCTGGGGCACGTCCCAGCCGTTCAGCCCCGCGTAGGTGTCGATCTGGCTGCGGTGGTGGATGTCGTGTTCCATCATCATGAACAGAAGGCGCCAGCCCGCCAGTGACCCGGAGGTGTCGATCATCTCGACCTTCCGGTCGAGCCAGGCGTCGGGTGTGCCTTCGAGGCGGGCGCGGAAGGCGGCGTAGCTCTCGGCCAGCGCCGGGACCCAGCGCTCGCGGCGCGAGACATCGGGCGGGGGCGGGCTCACCCAGCCCTCCCCCAGGTATGCGCTCGCGAAATAGAGGCGCGACCCGGCCATATGCCCGACCAGCGTATTGATACCCCAGGCCCTCTCGCCATCGCCAGCGGGCGGCGTCCAGCCGTCGGCTTCCGGGGGAAGAGCGGCGATGTCCCGCATCGCGCGACGGTTCACCGCCTCGAAGTAGCGCAAGAAATCTGCCAGCGATCGGATCATCGTTCCTCCTGACGGCGATGGCGCCAATGCGGCCACTCCGGCGATGATACGCGGAACCGCGCGGAGGAAGGTCAGGCATGCTCAGGTTCGAGCTTTCGTGGCGAGGGATACTCTTCTTCGGCCTTGCCGTGCTCTCCATCTGGATGCTCTTGAAGATCTGGGCGGTCGTGCTCCTGGTCATCGTCGCCTTCATCTTCATGGCCGCCCTTCTGCCCTATGTCGAACTCTTCGTGCGCTGGCGTTTCCCACGGCCGCTCGCCGTCATCCTCGTCGTTCTCATGGTGCTGGCCGTCGTCGGTGGCCTCTTCGCCCTGGTCGTGCCCGCCATGGTCGATGAGTTCGAAAAGCTCCGCGACGACCTCCCGAACGATGCCCAGGACCTCGAGGGATTCCTTTCCAACTTCGGCATCAATGTCGAAATTTCGAAGCACGTGGAGGACATCGACTGGGCCGGGCTGATCTCGGGAGAGGTGGCGATCGATTATGGCCAGAAGGTTGTTTTCGGCGTCCTTTCGGCGGTGACGGTGCTCGTCCTCGCGGCCTATCTGCTCATGGACGCTCCGAAGATGAAGCAGTACCTCTACCGCTTTATCCCCGGTGAACGCGAGAAGGACGCGGAACAGATACTCCAGGCGCTCGGCCGTGTCGTTGGCGGTTACATCCGCGGGCAGATCATCACGTCCGGCATCATCGGGGTCTACACCACGATCATCTTGCTGATCGTCGGCGTCCCGAACGCGCTCGCCTTCGGCATTCTTGCCGCCTTCGCTGACATTATTCCGTTGATCGGCGCCTTCATCGCCATCGTTCCCGCGGTCCTCGGCGCTTTCTCCGAATCGCCAACGCAGGCCGTCATCGTTCTGATCGCGCTTCTCGTCTACCAGCAGTTCGAAGACCGCTTCCTCGTCCCCCGCGTCTACGGCGCCACCCTCGGCCTTCAGCCCCTCGTCGTCCTCGTCGCCGTCCTCGTGGGCGCCGAATTGCTGGGGATCCCGGGCATTCTCCTCGCCCTCCCCGCCACGGCGGCCGCGAAAGTTTTCATCGACCACTTCCTGGACCGACGGAATCCCTCCAACGTCTTCGCGCCAATCAACGAGGATGTCGAGGTCGGAGCTCCGGACACCCCGCCGGAGCGGCCCGGGCGGGCGCCGAGCTGATTCAGGGCGTGGCGCCGGGGGCCGTTCTATACTCTCCGGGGGCCTGCTGGCTCCGCGAGGCTCAACGCTATGCAGCGAATCGCTCAGGTTGTCATGCGACGAAGGAGTACTACCGTGGCCTGGACTCTCGTTCTCCTCGCGGGTTGCCTCGAGGTTGCCTTCGCCCTCTCCCTCAAGGAATCGAACGGCTTCACGCGTCTCTGGCCGTCGGTTTCGGCGATGGTCACCGGCGGCGCCAGCTTCCTGCTCCTTACCCTCGCCCTCAAATCGCTACCCGTCGGGACGGCATACGCCGTGTGGACCGGTCTGGGCGCGGCGGGCACGGTCGCCGTCGGGATCTTCGTGCTCAACGAGCCGTCATCCGGGGGGCGTCTCTTCTCACTCGGGCTCGTCCTCGCCGGGATCGTCGGGCTGAAGCTCTACGAATCGTAGAACCGCGGGCGCACCGGTGAGTCAGCGACTCAGAGCGTCCAACCGGGCACACGGGCCTATCCCGTCTTTCCGAACCTCTGCCTCTCCGCGTCCGCGCGGCCCTCAGCTTCCGGTAGCCAGGGCGCGCCGCCGTGTCCGCCCGCCGGGATGCTACGATAATCGGAATCGTAGCCAGGGGAGTACGCCAGCATGGGCCCTCTTATCGCCGTCATCGTCGTCGCCGTCGTCATTCTGCTGATCGTCGGCATCATCTGGGGCACCTACAACGGATTGGTCCGTGCCCGGATCAACGTCAAGGAGGCCTGGGCGGGCATCGATGTGCAGCTCAAGCGCCGTTCCAGCCTGATTCCGAACCTCGTAGAGACCGTCAAGGGCTACGCCTCTCACGAGAAGGAGGTGCTCGAGAACGTCACCCGCGCCCGCGCCCAGCTCGATACCGCGCGCGAATC
>JANMTH010000495.1:0-5806 GCA_031390305.1 Thermoflexaceae bacterium | reverse complement strand
CCAACCCGAAAGACGGCGGGGATGGCGTCTCGGGGAATCCGTACCCGTTGCCGCGGGAGATCGCTGATTCCGAGGAGGGGCGCGTTGCCCCATCGTAAGCCTCACTCAATCCGCCGTGGAGACAACGATGGCCGCAGCTGGCACCGCCTACCGGGAGCCCGAAGAGATCGCACGCACGCTTGAGGCGCTCCCCCCGCTTCCCGCGATCGCCCTCCGCGTGATGGAGATCGCCCAGGATCCGAAATCTTCGGCGAAGGACATCGCGCCGCTTGTTTCGGCCGACCCGGGGCTGACGGCGGCAATGCTGCGGGTGGCCAACTCGGCCGCCTACCGGCGTTCGCGGGACGTCACTTCCGTGCAAGAGGCGTTAGTCGCGCTGGGCTTCGTGCAGGCGCGGAATATCGCGATGAGCACGGCGATTACGGGCGCTTACGCCCCTTCCGCGGCCAATGCCCTCTTTCGGATCGAAGCGTTCTGGCGCCACTCCATCGCCGTTGGCCTGCAGGCGAGCAAGCTCGCAGCGAAGGCCCGCGGGGTACACCCGGCGAGCGCGTTCACGGCCGGAATCCTTCACAACATCGGGCGGCTGGCGATGTTCTACGCCAACCCGGCGGGGCTCGACCAGACGGTAGCCGAAGTCATGCGGCGGGGCGTCACGATCGAGTTCGCGGAACGGGTGCTGATGAGTTACGACCACGCCGAACTGGGCGCGGTCCTCGGCGAAAAATGGCGCCTGCCCGCTGAAATCGTCGAGGCGATCCGCAATCACCACGGCGGCCCTTCGGACGAGCCATCGATCGGGTCGGTCATCGCCGAAGCCGACCGCTACTGTGTCGCCCACGGGATTCTGCCGGGCTACATCATCCCTCGCGCCGTGAAAAGTGAGCCGGACCAGGAGTTCGACCGGTTGCGAGCGGAAGTAGGCAGCCTGATGGAGCTGGTGAACGGCCACCCGATCGGCGTCCGGTTCGACTAAGCGGAACCGCCTCGAACCGTCGCGTCAACGCACCCCGAGGGGCCGCTCCGCGGCCCTTCGGTTTGCCACCTCCCCGACGAGACGAGCGGCGCAGGCGCGGCAGATCGTCCGCAAGCCTTCAGGTGGACGATGGCGCGACCGCACCGCGCGTTCGCACCAGGCGCAAACGTTGGGTGGTGGATTCTCGGCTTGAGGAACGGCCATGAGCCCACTCCTTCACAAACTCTTCCCTAGTAATCGAAGATCGGCGAAAAAGGTTAACGCCGCAATCACATTCTCGCGCAACCGTGCTATCCGACGTCGGCCGGTTGACACCGCCCGCCAGGCTCGGCAGAGTGCGCCGCAGCGTGGGTGTCCGCACCCGCCGAATCCTATCCGCGGAGGGAATTTAGCCATGACTGACGGTGTCACCAACCACGAGGTGGTCTCCATCTACCCGCTGGACCCGGAACAGATCGAGGATCTGTGCACGAAGGCATCTGAGTGCGTCCTCAATTGGTCCACCCAGGATTCCTGGCCCGTCGGCGTGATGCACAGCTTCGTCTGGAAGAACGGGCGATTCTGGATCACGGCGGGGGCGCACCGCCACCGGATAGCCGCCATTCGCCGCAATCCGAAGGTCTCGGTGGTGCTTTCGAGCGCCTCCACCGGCCGCGGCCCCGGCCAGACGTTGACGGTGAAGGGCCGGGCGGTCCTGCACGAAGACCAGGCGACGAAGGACTGGTTCTACCCGGCTCTGGCCTACAAGGGCCTTGATGGCCCGGCCGCGGAGGATTTCGTGAAGCGGCTCGATTCGCCCCTGCGCGTGATCATCGAGGTGGTACCAGAGAAATGGATCACCTTCGATGGCCAGAAGATGGCCCTGGACACGGCAGGCACGCTGACGGACGAGCAGAAGGGACCGATGCTCGAATCGGACCGCATCCGGCTCGTGCGCGAACTGGACCGCCGCGGGATCAGCTGAGCGCGTCCTACAGTGGGCGGGAGAAGATCTGTTCGAGGGCGGCCTCGCGCCGCGCGAACGCTTCGCGCTCGAGGCCAAGCCGCCAATCGGTACGATGTGCGTTCCGGCGCTCGTACTGAACCCAACGGCCGATGATCCCGATCAGGGCGGCGATGAAGATCACGTTCCCGCCGAGCCAAAGCACGAGGATGGCGAGGCGCTGATCGTCGATCGCCGAGAGCCCGGCCCAGGCCGGGAGGTTCGCGGTGTAGCCAGCGTGGAAGGCTTGGTTCGCACTCAAAAACATGCCGCCGAAGAGGCCCTTGTGCGTCATTTCGACGAACAGGTAGAGGCCCCGCAGGGTGTGGGGCATCCTCCAGGCGAGGGGGTCGGCGGCGAGGGCCGGGATCCAGAAGAGGAGCGCGACGCCGAGGAGCGAAGCCTGCTGGAGGTCTCGGACGACGCCGTTAGCGGCCGCTTCGTCGGTCAGCCGCGTGAACTGCCAGGTATACGTGAGCCCGGCGAACGCCAGCCAGGTGAAGATCGGAAACGTGAGCAGCCGGGCGACCCTGCCCCGGTAGAGGCTCCGCAGGTATCGCCGCTTCTGCCCGCCACAGACGCGAAAGGCCAGGGTGAGCGGCGATCCGAAGAGCAACAGCGGCGGAGCGACCATCGTGAGCAGGAGAAACCCGAGGAAGTTCAGCCAGAGGACCTGGTTACCGTACCGCTCCAGCGGGGAGAGCACGGCGAGAGCGCAGAGCAGGACGCCGCCCTGGAACGAGACCAGCTTCCAGATGGGGTGAGGCTGTCGCGGTCCACCCCTGGCCCTCCGAAAGGCCTCGGCATACGCGAGGGCGGCCGCGCCAAGGACCACGATCCAGGCAGCGTCGAACGAGAACGCCCAGAGGAACTCGCCCGGAGAAGGGGCCTCTTCCATGAGGGGAGCCTACCACGGGCGGCAAGGCGCGACAGCCGAACGAACGCGGAAGGAGGGAGGGCGGCGTTCGGGGCCGTCAGTAGTCCTTCGGGTCGCCTCCGCCGGAGAGTGCGTCGCGGACGCCGGTCAGGCGCTGCTGCTCGGCCAGGAGGTCGAGGATCTGGAGCGCCTGGGCGGCTGTCGGGTTCCCGGCGGCGTCTTCCACAAGCTGTTGGATGCGCCCCTGAATCTCCGTGATCCGCTGGCTGAGCTGTCGCGGATCCTGGGGTTGGCTCGGCGGCCCGGCGCCTGGTGGGTTGTTCCCGGGGGGAGGCGTCGCGCCCGCGGCCGGCGGCCCAACGGGACCGGGGGTGGCGCTCGGGTCGGCGCCGCCGGGTCCCGGCGTAGGCGTCTCGCCGGGCGTCTCGCTCCCGTCCGCGGAGGGCGTGGGCGTAGCGTCAGCGGGCGGTGGAGGCGGTGGCGGGGGTGGTGGCGTGAGCAGGCGAAGGACGACCTCGTAGTCGTGCCGGCTCGCGCCATCGGCTGGGTTCTCGATAAGCGCTTCGCGGAAGGCCGAAAGCGCGCCTTCGAGATCGTTCGTGGCGAAACGGCTGTGGCCGATGGCCGCCTGCGCCTGGCCCCGGAGGGCCGCGTTGCGAGAGCCGACGAGGATGCCGCGCGCGGCCAGGGCGGCCTCGGGATAGCGCTCCTGAGCGTGGAGGGCCCGCGCCAGGTTCAGGCTCACGCGCGGGTCGTTCGGCCGTTCCGCCCGCGCCTCGAGGAAGAGCCGCTCGGCCTCGGCATACTCTCCGCGTTTGAACGCCTGGACGGCGCGCTCGTTGAAGCCGTGCGCCGCCGTCTCGCAGGCGCTGAAGGCGAAGGCCATGAACGCCGCCGCCGCGAGGCCAAGGGCCACCCGCCGGCCGGGAAAGCGGAGGCGCTCGGAGAAACCGGCGAGAACGAGGCAGGCGAGGGCCGCGCCCGCGAACCATTGGTAGCGTTCGACGGGGAATGTCGCGGCCTGGCGTTCGAAGCGCGCTCGTTTCATCTCAACAAGGCGGCCATCGACGGTACCCGGGATGGCCGTGAGGCCCCCACCGAGGTAACGGCCACCGGCGGCGGCGGCAAGCGCCCGCAGGAAGGTCTCGTTCAGCTTCGTAACGATGACCGTGCCGCTCGCGTCCAGCTTATCTTTGAAGACCCTGGTAGCCGGGTCGAACACGGGGATGGGCGCGCCGCCTGTGGTCGCCGCGCCCACGACGATCAGGTCGATGCCGGCATCGCGAACGCGTTGGGCGGCGCCCGCCGGGTCGGCGCCGAGGTCATCGCCGTCTGTGATCAGGACGATGAGCTTGCCGCTCTCGAGATCGAGGTCGAAGGCGCCGATCGCGACATCGATGCCCGTCGATGCGTCCGTGCCCTTTTCAACGAGGATGGGGCCGGTTTCGAGCGAACGGAGAACCTGGCTGGCGGCCGCGAAGTCCGTCGTGAGGGGGATACGGAGACGGGCACTGCCGGCGAAGATGACGAGGCCGACGCGGTCGCCTCCCAGGCGCGCGAGGGTGGCATCGATCGCGGTCTTCGTCGCTTCCAACCGCGACGGGGCGATATCGCGGGCCGACATGCTGCGCGAAACATCGACGACGAAGACCAACTGCGCTCCCTGGCGGGGAATGAACGATTCCTGCTCGCCCCAGCGCGGCTGAGCGGCGGCGAGGATCGCGAGCGCGGCCGCCGCTGCCGCCAGGACGGCCGCAAGGAACGGGGCACGGGCCGTCGGCTGGCGCGAGATCCGCCGGGCGGCGCGGCGGCCACGCGTCATCCCCCAGGCCCAGATGGCGAGGGCGACCGGAACGGCGGCAAGAATGAGCAACAGTTGCGGATGGGCGAAGCTCATACCGGCGTCCTCCTCAGGAGGGTCGCACCGAGGACGAGATCGAGGAGGAGGAGACCTGCCGCCGGAAGCACGAACCAGGGGCCGAGTTCGCGAAAGCGTTCGAACCGTTCGCGGCCAACGCCGCTCTTTTCGAGCTTGCCGATCTCGTCGTAGATTTCTGCGAGTTGCTGCTGGTTATCGGCGCTGAAGTAGCGGCCCCCGGTGGCGTCGGCGATCGCCGTGAGAAGCGTCTCATCGATCTCCAGCGAGCGCGTGGCGGAGGAAGTGCTGGTGACGACGCCGATGGTGTAGACGCGGATCTTGAGCGATTCGGCGAGCGCGGCGGCGTCGATCGGCTTGATCGATGGAGCGTTATGTTGTCCATCGGTCAGGAGGATCACGATCCGGCTGGCCGCCGTCGATTCGCGAAGCATGTTCACGGCCGAGGCGAGGCCGACGCCGATTCCGGTGCCGTCTTCCAACGTCAGGCTGTCGACGGTGTCGACGCTCTGGTCCAGCGCGCGGTAGTCGAGCGTTGGTGGTGAAAGGGCGAGCGCCTCGCGGCGGAAGACGACGAGGCCGATTCGGTCGTCCTCGCGACCCTTGATGAAGTCCTGAATCACCTCTTTCGTCGCCTCAAGCCGCGTCTTCGTGGAACCGAGGTTCGAGCTGGTCATGCTGCTGGAGATGTCCATGGCGAGGGCGATATCGAGGCCTTCGGCGGGTACGATCGCATTCGCATTACCGACGCGGGGACCGGCCGCGGCGAACGCGAAGAGGACGATCGCCGCGACCCGGAGAAGGGGAAGGAGCCGCGCGAGGCGGATTCGCAAGCTCGGCGCGACGCCCGAGAGGAGGCCGGCGCTGGAGGCCGTCAGGCCGCGACTACGACGAACCAGGGCGAGCGCGAGGACGGGCAACGCGAGCAGCGCAAGGGCAAGGGCGTACGGCTGAGCGAACTCCATCAGCTCACCGCCTCAACGATTTCGTGGGCCATCGTCAGGTCCGCGCGGCGGCGTTCAGCCGCTGGCCGGTAGCCGGCGTAGACGACGGCGTCGCACTCTTCGAGGAGGCCATCGACGAGGCGCGCCTGCC
>JANMTH010000492.1:0-6845 GCA_031390305.1 Thermoflexaceae bacterium | reverse complement strand
GTCGTCCACCGCATCGTCAAGCAACCGCCCGACGGCTACGCCCTCGACGATACCGAAGCCGTGACCGTCGAACCCGCGACCGTCAAAGTGACCGGCCGGGAAGAGCTGGTCTCGCAGGTTGAGGCGGTAGAACTCGACGTTAACCTTGGCGCAGCGCGGGGCGGCGAGTTCTCCTTCGAAGGCGACCTCGTCGCCAGAACCGCCACCGGCAACGAGATCCAGGTCTCGCTCTCCTCGACCCGTGCCCAGGCGACCTTCCAGGTCGTCCAGTCCTTCGTCCAGCGGCGGTTGGGGTTGCTCCCACAGGTCACTGGCGCCACGCCCGGCTTCATCGTCACGGCGGTGACCGTGAAGCCGGCGACCATCCTGGTTTCCGGGCCGAAACAGATCGTCGATGGCTTACCGGCGACCCTGAACGTCGCACCGTACGACATAACGGGGCAACGTCAGTCCGCCACCGTCGCCCGAAACATCGAACTCCCGCCGAATATCAGCACCGATCCGCAAACCGTGACGATCGAGGTCCGGATCGAACCGATTCTCCAATCCGCGACCATCTTCGTGCCGCTTTCGCTCTCGGGGTCTCTGCCCGCGGGGCTGCTCCTCCAGCCAGGGGTCTACACTGTGCCGGTGCGCGTCACAGGGCCGATGACGGCGATCAATGCGCTCAAGGCCGGCGACTTGAAGGCCACGATCTCCCTCGCCGGAGCGGTAGCGGGAACCTCCCTGTACACTGCGACAGTGACCGCACCATCAGACATTCGCATCGACAGCGTTGAGTCGATCAGCCTCACGCTGCTTCCCGGGATCGGACCGTGAGCCAGGCCGCAACCGCCGCGCTTCCGCGCGTCGTCATCGTCGGCCGGCCGAACGTTGGCAAATCGTCGCTCTTCAACCGGATCGTCGGCGAACGCAAGGCGATCGTTGAAGACGAACCGGGGACCACTCGCGACCGCGTGGAGGCCGATGTCGAATGGATCGACAAGCGCTTTCGCCTCATCGATACCGGCGGCTTCGAGACCGAATCGGAGAACGTCTACGGCCCCCTCATCCTCGAACAGATCCGGACAGCCGTCCGCGACGCCTCCATCATCCTCCTCTGCGTCGATGCTCGCGATGGCCTGACCGCCAGCGACTACGACATCGCCGACGAAGTTCGCCGCTCCGGGAAACCGATCCTCGTCCTCGCAACCAAGGCGGACAACGACCGCCGCGAAGCGCAGGGCGTGGCCGAAGCGGCCAGGCTCGGCTTCGGCGACGCCCTCCCCCTCAGCGCCCTCCACGATTCTGGCGTGGGCCTGATGCTCGATGTCGTCATCGCGATGCTGCCCGATATCGCTCCGCTCCTGGAATCCGACCGCGTGAAGATCGCCGTGATCGGCCGGCCCAACGTTGGCAAATCGATGCTCGTGAACGCCCTTCTCGGCGAAGAACGGGTGATCGTCAGCGATGTCGCTGGCACGACGCGCGATGCCGTCGATTCGGAACTCGATACGCCCGAGGGCGATTTCCTCCTCGTCGATACCGCCGGCATCCGCCGCCCGGGCAAGCTCGGCAAGGGCATCGAGCTCCACTCCGTGATGCGCGCCAACACCGCCGTCGAGCGCTGCGATGTCGCCATCCTCGTCGTCGATGGCACCGCCGGCGTCACCGCCCAGGATACGCACATCGCCGGCATCGTTCTGGAATCGTACAAAGGCCTGATCGTCGCCGTGAACAAGACAGACCTCTGGGAAGATGAGGAGACGCAGCGCGCCTGGATCGACCGTCAGATGCACGGACGCATGCAGTTCGCGCCATGGGCGATGGTCACCTTCATCTCCGCCCTCGAGCGCCGCGGCCTCGATCAGCTCCTGACCCTCGCCCGCGAGGTCCGCGACACCCGCCGCCGCCGTCTCTCGACTGCCGAACTCAACGCCATCTTCGCCAAAGCGATGCGCGAACACGTCTCGCCGCTCGTGCGCAATCGGCGCCTCAAGCTTCTCTACGCCACCCAGGCGGGCGTCGAGCCGCCAACGTTCATCCTCTTCGTCAACGACCCGGCCCTCGTCCACTTCAGCTATCGCCGGTACCTCGAACGCAGCATCCGCGACTCCGCCGACTTCGAAGGGACCGCGATCAAGGTCGTCCTGAGAGGCCGGACCGAGGACAATCCCCCGCGATGACCGGCTACCTCGTGAACATCCTCACCGGCTACCTCCTCGGCTCGCTGCCGATCGGCCTCCTCGTCGGCTACGCCTGGCTCCACCGCGATATTCGCCAATCCGGGAGCGGCAAAACGGGCGCCACGAACGTTCTACGCACGGCCGGCAAGGTGCCCGCCGCCCTCGTTCTCGTCGGCGACGTCGTCAAGGGCACGGCGCCCGCGCTCCTCGGCCGCTTCCTCTGGGATGACCCGGGCGTGGCCGCCGCCGGCGCCTCCGCCGCGATCGTCGGACACATCTGGCCCGTCTTCGCCGGGTTTCGCGGAGGCCGTGGTGTCGCCACCGCCTTCGGCGGCGTCCTCGGCCTCACCCCGCTGATCGCCCTCGGATTTCCCGTCGCCGCCGCCCTCGTCGTGTTCGGCACGCGCTACGTCTCGCTCATGTCCGTCGTCGTCACGCCGCTGGCCGCCATCGTCATCCTCATCTTCGTCCTCGCCGGGGTCGAGCCGCCCGCCTACGCCTGGTTCGGGCTCGCCGCCGTCGTCCTGATCGAATTCATGCACCTGCCGAACATCCGCCGCCTCCTCGCCGGTACCGAACCGCGCATCGGCCGTGGCGGTGACCGGTCCGCCACCGGCTAACAGCCGCCTACCTTCCCCCTGAGATCGGCATCGTGCCAGCCAACCAGCGGATCGGCTGAAGATGGTAGACTTCAGGGCTATGGCCACGGCATCGCGCCCGCTCCTCCGTCTCGTCGAAGCGCTCTCGGAGGGCCAGCAGCCGTCCTCGGCGGACCTCACCCTCTTCTCCGACCTGGAACAGGCTGAGACAGCCTACCTGCGAGACGCCTGGCCGCGCCTCTCCGCTGAGATTCGGCTGGCGGCCATGCGCCGCGTCGTCGAACTCGCCGAGGACAACGTTGATCTCGACTACACCCGCCTGGCTGTGATCGCGCTCGACGATACCTCGGCGGAGATTCGCGGCATGGCCATCGAAGCCGCCTGGGAGTCTACCGACCGCGCCATCGGGCTGCCCCTCGCCCGGATCGTACGTGAGGACGCCGACGAAGAGGTACGCGCCGCCGCTGCCACCGGCCTGGCCCGCTTCGTCCTCGGCCGGGAGTTCGGGACGGTCGATGCCCGCCTCGGCGAAACAGCCGTCGCCGCTCTCCGCGAATCCGCCACCGACGATGCGGAATCGGTAAACGTTCGGGCGCGGGCGCTCGAATCGCTGGGCGCTCACCAGGAACCGTGGGTGGCTACGCTGCTCAGCGACGCCTACTACTCCGAGGACAATCGGCTCCGCCTTGCCGCCATTCGTGGGATGGGAGCTTCGGCCGACGATCGCTGGCTCGAGTTCCTGGACGAACAGGCGACCTCAGACGACCCCGAAGTGCGCTTCGCGACGGCTATCGCCTACGGCGTGATCGGCAGCGAAGACGGCCTCGACGCCGTCGTCGCTCTCCTCGCGGACGACGACCCGGAGGTCGTGGCCGCCGCGATTAACGCCCTCGGAGACATCGGCGGCGACCTCGCGATCGAGCGGCTCAAGACGCTCGCGGCCTCGGATAACCCGATCCTCGCCGAGGCCGCCACGGACGCCATCGAGAACGCTTCGATCTTCCAGCAACCGGACCTCCTTCGCCGCGAGCCCCAGGATGACGATTGATTCGCCCGTTCGCGACGCCGTTTCAGCCGGTGGCGTCGTCTGGCGCCGCCGCCCGGATGGCGCCGTCGAAATCGTCCTCTGCGGCCGCTCGAACGAAGGCCTCTGGTGTCTGCCCAAGGGCACGCCCGACCGCGGCGAGTCCGTCGAGCAGGCGGCCCTCCGCGAAGTTCGCGAAGAGACCGGCCTCGAGGTCGCCCGCGGCGAAAAGCTCGGCATCATCCGCTACTGGTTCACGGCTGGCGGCGTACGCTTCCGCAAGCGCGTTCACCACTGGCTCTTCCAGCAGACCGGCGGCGACATGAGCGACCACGACCACGAGTTCGACGCTGTCCGCTGGGCCCCGATCGCGGAGGCCCACCGCCTCGTGAAGTACGAGAACGAGCGCGCCATCATCGCCGAGGCCGCCCGCCGCCTGGAGGTGGACCTGTGAGCGCCCCCGCGCCACTCAGCCGCGATGACCTCGACCTCGTTGCCGATGGCGGAGCGGTCCGCCTCCGCCGGAAACGCCGTGAGGACCTTCTCGAGGATTTCGACTGGCGAAAGGACCCGGAAACGGCCCGCTTCGACGGCAATCCGCCGGTCACGATGTCGCTCGCCGAGTACATTCGCCGGACGGAGGGCGAGATCCAGTTTCCCAGCAACGATCGGCGTGTCTACAGCCTCGTGACGCCCGAAGACGGCCTCCACATCGGCAACATCATGTACTACAACATCTCGGCCAACCGCGAGCAGGCCGAGATCGGCATCTCGATCGG
This sequence comes from Thermoflexaceae bacterium, assembly GCA_031390305.1. Lineage (GTDB taxonomy): Bacteria > Chloroflexota > Dehalococcoidia > Tepidiformales > Tepidiformaceae > JANMTH01. Next base: position 2,278 of record JANMTH010000492.1, on the reverse strand, counting down.
CCTCGAAGCCGTCCGTGGCCAGGGGATCGGCGCCGCCGCGACCATCGCCTTCCTCCGCTTCCTCTGGGAAACCACACCCTTCCGGCTGATCTTCCTGCACACCCTCGTCTGGAACGAACGTGCCCAGCGCTGTTTCCGGCGGGCCGGGTTCGAAGAGGTTGGGCGCCTCCTCCGCAACGAAGAATGGTACGTGCGCATGGAGGTCCGGCGGGAGTGGTGGCTCCTCTGGGACGGTGAAGGCCGCTTCGCCAGCGAACGCCGCGAGCCGGCGAACCGCCGCTAATCGGCGCTATCAACGACCGCGCCACCGTTCCGTCACGCTCTACGCCACACCCCAGGTGCCCGGTTGATCTACGGTGATGGCCTCATTCGCCGACTCTTGTGATAGAGGCTTCGCCGGGCGGTGCGAGTCGCCAATCGCGAATCCGGGTGGGGAACATGGAGCAGGCTGCCAGGGTGACACACGAAAATTCCGCCAGGGAGGACGTTCGCGGCGCCGCCCCGGAAACGCCCGCGCGCCCGCCGAGTGCCACCGTTCGCGCCTTGCCCGCCCTCCCGCCGGCGCCCCAGCGCTCCGCGGACCTCGGGTTGCCCGACCGCTTCCTCGAAGACCTCGCCCTCAAGACCCTCTACCGGATCGCGAACCCTACGCCGATCGGCGTCGCCAACGCCATGCGGGTCGCCGCCGGCATCGTCCGCGAAGCGCTCGAAGAGCTCAAGCGCCAGCGTCTCGTGGAAACCACGGCCGCCTCTGGCCGCCTCGAATCCGAGTGGCAGTACCGGCTTACCGACCTTGGCATGCGCGAGGCTGAGAACGCCTTCCAACGCAGCCGCTACGTCGGCCCCGTGCCCGTTCCGATCCAGGACTACTTCCGCGTCCTCGAACACGATGGCGAAGTCGGCGCACCCGACCCCGTCCGCCTCGCCCGCGCCCTCCAACAGCTCGTTCTCGCCCGGGACGTGGTGGCCAAGGTCTGCCTCGCCCTCACCTCCGGCCGCCCCGCCATGCTCTGGGGCGCGCCGGGCAACGGCAAGACCACCATCCTCGAACTCTGCAGCGAGGCGATCCAGGGCGTCACCCTGCTCCCGGCGGCCGTCTTCGTCAGTGGCCACATCATCAAGCTCTTCGACGACCTCGTACACGTGGTTGTAGAGGCCGAAGACAGCTCTGAATCGAACAACAACGTTGACCGCCGGTGGCTGCGCATCCGCCGGCCCCTCGTCTTCGTCGGCGGCGAACTACGTCACGAAGACCTGGACCTCGCCTACGACGCCGCCGTCGGCTACCACCAGGCGCCCCCCCACCTCAAGGCGCACGGTGGCCTCCTCGCGATCGACGACTTCGGACGCCAGCAGGTCTCGCCCCACGCCCTCCTCAACCGCTGGATCGCCTCGCTCGAACGCGGCGAAGACACGATGACCCTGGTCACGGGCGAACGCATCACCTTCCCCTTCCGTTCGACGATCTGCTTCAGCACGAACCTGGAGCCCAAGTCGATGCTCGAAGAGGCCCACCTTCGGCGCATCCCCTACAAGATCCGCATTCCCGAACCGACGCCCCAGCAGATGGCCGAGATCTTCCGCCGCTTCGCCGCCGCGATGGGCGTCGAAGCGGCCCCCGGGGGCATCGACACCGCCGTCGAGATGGTCGAGCGCTCCAGCGGAAACAACTCCCGGAGCTGCCACCCGCGCGATGTCCTTCAGCTCATCATCGAAGAAGCGGCGTTCGTGAAGCGCCAGCCCGTCCTCGAACCCGGCGCCACCCGCCGCGCCTGCGAGGTCTACTTCGCGAACGACCCCGGGTCGGCGTAGGGCGGTACATCGGCGACCAATCGCGCGCGTGCGGCCGTTCTCCGTCCCTTTGCACCAGCGTGCCCAGCGTGGATTTCTCCGTCTTGTGACGGCGTACACGCTCCGATGACGAGTCCAAAGCCGAAGCATCGACGTACGTCTGTAGAGTGACTACGAGAACATGGAATCAAGTACGGTGATCCGCTCGCGACGGCGTTTCTGGTTCGCGTCGATAACGGCCGTCAGTCTGGCCGGCGCCGCGGTGGCTGCGGCAATCTTCTTCGTCCCTGGCGCGGCCGATTCGCGCCCGGCTGCGACGACCTCTCCGACGAACGAGGCCGCATCGGCCTCCGGGGCGGCCCCGGAGTCGGAGCAAGTGGCGGCCCGGGCGGGGACCGTGACAATGGCGGACCGCGTTGCCGCGATCGACGTCCTCCTGGCGTGCATGAAGCAGGCGGGACTCGAGGGCGTGGAGGTGCGGCATGGC
>JANMTH010000487.1:0-2718 GCA_031390305.1 Thermoflexaceae bacterium | reverse complement strand
GCTGGCGAAGCTGATCCCGGGGGCGGCGCTGAAGACGCTTTCGGGTGGGCACGTGGGCTGCATCGAATTCCCGCATGAGTACAACGCGGCGTTCACGGAGTTCCTTGGCGGCTGACGGCCGCTGGACCTTCCCCGGCGAGTTTAGTGCCGGTGCAACTTGAATCGAGAGAAGGCGGACCGGCGGCGGCGGCCCTCACCCCCCGGGTAGGGATTCTGCCTCTCCCGACTCCTGCGTCGCGGGCGAGGGGGAGCTTACGACTGTGAACGTGACCTGCGAAGCCAGGTTGGAGTGGCACTAGACGCAGAGGCGCGAAGTTTTACTCCCGATCGTCGGCAGTTCTCTGCTTCTCTGCGTCTCTGCGTTCCATCGGCCCGGCCCGTCAGAGATGGGGGAGCACCTCTTTCGCCAGCTTTTCGAAGTAGGGGAGGGTGGCGGAGGGGCGCATGCCGGGGAAAGTGGCGAAGTAGAGCGCCGAGGTGATGCCGTCGGCCTCCATTTGCTTGAGCGACGCTAGCGTCTGGCTGGACGAGCCGAACATGCTGGCGCTGGCTCCGGGGTTGAGGCCGGCGTCTATGGCGGCGTTCCAGGTGGTGTCGCTCTGGATATCGGCGGCGGCGCCGTACCAGGTGGCGTAGTTGCGGGCGCGGTAGGTGGCGTGTGGGCCAACGTCTTCCCAGGCGCGGCCGGGGTTGTCGGATGGGAGATGCCAGGCGAAGGCGGCGACGTTGTCTGGCCCGGTACGGCCGAACTCGCGGCGCTTCTGGCGGAAGAGGGTGGCGAGTTCGGCGCCGCCAGCGATGATGACGCCGTCGCCAATCCGGGCGGCGCGTTCGATCGTGACCTCGGTGCGGGCGGCCAACCACATCTCGGGGCCGGGCCGCTGGACGGGTTTGGGGGTGACGTTGATTCCGCTGAAGTCGTAGTGGCGGCCACTGAAGCTGGCGGGGCCATCGGCCCAGGCGCGGCGGAGGACTTCGATGCCCTCTTCCATGCGGCCTTTGCGGTGCTTGCGATCGATGCCGAAGGCTTCGAACTCTTCGAGCTTGTAGCCGAGGCCGAGGCCCATTCGCAAGCGGCCGTTGGAGAGGACATCGACCACGGCTGCGTCTTCGGCGAGGCGGAGGGCGTCCTGGAGGGGGAGGAGGATGACGGCGGTGCCGATCGTGATCGTCTTCGTGCGGGCGGCGATGGCGGCGGCGAAGGGGAGGCAGCCGGGGAGGTACTCATCGTCGATGAAGTGGTGTTCGGTGACCCAGGCGACGGGGAAGCCCATCGCTTCAACGGCCTGGATGTGGTCGAGGGTCTCGGCGTAGAGTTCGTTCGTGGGGATGCGCCATTCGGGCGGGTTGCGCAGGTCGTAGAGCAGGCCGACTTCCATGGTGGATCCTCCGGGGTGGTTCGGGCGGGGAGTATGGGACGGCCGTGGGCCGGAGCCGGGTCACTCGCCGGCGCGTTCCAGGGCGGCGAGGATGCGATTGGCGAGTGCGCGCGCCGAATCGGGGGTGAGTTCGACGGCGACGCGCGCGCCTGAACCGATCGACTCATTGACGAAGTCGAGGTTGAGGGCGTGCTCGCGGTCGAGGTGGAATGGGTGGTCGAACGAGACGTAGACCTGTCCCAGCGAGAACCACCCCTGTGGGCCCTTGCCACTGCCGGCGATGGGCGCTTTCTCGGCGATCATGGTGCACATTTCGCTGGCTCCTAGTTCCCGGGCCCGCCGAGGTGACGGCCGAGGAAGTCGAAGACCTTTTTCCAACCGTCCACGGCCGCTTCGGCGCGGTACATGGTGGGCGCGTGGTGGTAGAAGATGCCGTGGCCAGCGCCGTCGTAGCGGTGAAACTCGTAGTTCTTGCCGTGTTTCTTCAACTCGGCTTCGTGCTGGTCTACTTCGGCGGCGGTGGGGAAGCGGTCGTCGTTGCCGAAGACGCCAAGGAGCGGGCAGGCGAGGTCCTTCGTGTAGTCGATAGGGGCAACGGGTTGTTTTTCGGTGAGGTCCTTCGCCTCCGTGACGACGCGGCCGCCCCAGAGGTCGACCGCGGCATCGAAGCCGGAGAGGCGTGAGGCGGCGAGGACCGCGTGACGCCCGCCGGAACAGGTGCCCATGAGGCCGACCTTGCCGTTGCTGTGGGGCAGGCCGCGAAGGTAGTTCATGGCGCCGGCGACATCAGCGACGACCTGGTCATCGGCGATGCCGCCCTCGGCGCGGACGCGGGCGCCGATGTCGTCTGGTGCGCCCTCGCCAGTGCGCTGGTAGAGGTTTGGGCAGATTGTGGCGTACCCGTGATAGGCCATCTTGCGTGCGGCTTCCTTGGTCCATTCATCCCAGCCGGGAAGATGATGAATGAAGACCATGCCGGGGAAGGGGCCCGGGCCGAGGGGCCGGGCGAAGTAGGCGCGGACGCTGTCGCCGTTCGCGCCGGTGATGGTGACGGTCTCGGCGAGCATGCCTTCGTAGTCGTCGGTGCGGTACACGGCTGGTCCTCCTTGCCGCCGCTGGCCACAGGGTGCCAGCGGGACACGGCGAAGGATACGCGGACGGGCGGGACCGTGGCGAACCGGCCGTTCGGCGGTGGTCTCGCGGTTCAGGCGGTGGATGGACGGGGGGTCGCCGGGCCGGAATACTACGGCCGATGGATGCCGAGGAACCGCTGTTCAAGCTGACGCTGGAGCCGTCTCCGGATGGGGTCGCGAGGGCGCGTCCGTTCGGGACGGGCGCG
>JANMTH010000476.1:0-4935 GCA_031390305.1 Thermoflexaceae bacterium | reverse complement strand
CGCCCATTTCGTAGTGTCCCAGGCCGAGATCGACGAGGACGACCCTGTTTTCGGGGCCGCCGCGAATGAGGAACCCACCGAGGCACATGGTGAGCAGGCCGTCGGCGTCGAGCAGGTCGCGGTGGGGTGCCCAGTCGGCCTCGGTGGTCTTGCCGAAGGCGAGGGTTGGGTTGGCTTTCATTTCGCCGTCGATGACTGGCAGGATTTCGTAGGTCCCGATGCGCATGGTGACACCTCCGGTATGCCGCGCGGACGATAGGCGCAGGCGGATGGGGAGTCAACACGGCGTGCGGGAACGCGCGTATGCTGTGGCCGACGCGGCCCCAGGCAGCGTAAACCAGACCACGGCAGACATCGAATATGTACGACCACGTTTTCACGCCTATCACGCTCAACGGGCTCACGCTGAAGAACCGGATCGTGCGGTCGGCCCACGGGACGGGGCTCTCGGCGGGCGGCATTCAGGTGCTGATCGACTACCACGAGGCGCGGGCAAAGGGCGGCGTCGCCCTGACGATCCTGGAGGTCGCCTCGGTCCACCCGACCTGTGCGGCGCCGATCATCGCCTTCCGCCCGGAAGTGGTGGCCGACTACGAGAAGCTCGCCGAAGCGAGCCACCGCCACGGGATGGCGCTCTTCCAGCAGCTCTGGCACGCCGGGAACAACGCGACGACGCTGACTGGCGGGCCACCGTGGGCGCCTTCACGGGTGATGGGGGCGCAGGCAACCGTCCTCCCGCTGCCGATGAGCAAAGGGATGATCGACGAGGTCGTCGAGGGCTACGCGCGGGCGGCGCGCCACTGCAAGCGGGGCGGGCTCGACGGCGTCGAGATCCACGGCGCGCATGGCTACCTGCTGACGCAGTTTATGTCGCCCGTGACCAACCATCGGGAAGACGACTACGGCGGCAGCTTCGAGAACCGGATGCGGTTCGCGCGGGAGGTGATCGCCGCCTGCCGATCGGAGCTTGGGGCGGGCTACCCACTCGGCATTCGCCTTACGGGCTCCGAGGGCGTAGCGGGCGGGATCACGCCTGAAGACAACCGCGAAATAGCGCTCGCCCTCGAAGCGGATGGGCAGCTCGACTTCTTCGATGTCTCCGTGGGCAGCTACTACAGCTTCGACCAGTTCATCGGCGGGATGCACGAACCGCACGGCTACGAGCTGGCGCGGAGCACGGTCACGACGAAGGCGCTGCACACGCCGACGATCGTCGTCGGCCGGATTAAGACGATCGCCGAGGCGGAAGCGATCATCGCCACCGGCCAGGCCGATATGGTCTCGATGGTCCGGGCGACGCTCGCCGACCCGGACATCGTGAGGAAGGCACAGGAGGGGCGAGAGGCCGACACACGTCCCTGCATCGGCTGCAACCAGGGGTGCATCGGTGGCCCCAGCGGGCCACTCAGGCGGTTCGGCTGCACAGTAAACGTGGGCGCGGGCCAGGAGGGCCGCTTCGGCGACGACCGGATTACGCCGGCGGCGACGCCGAAGCGGGTGATGGTCGTCGGCGGAGGACCAGCGGGACTCGAAGCGGCCCGCGTCGCCGCACTGCGCGGCCACCACGTGACGTTGTTCGAAGCGACGGACCGGCTCGGCGGACAGACGCAGATCGCTCGTTTGCTTCCCTACCGCGAAGAGATCGGCGAGATCTCGGACTGGTTGGAACGCCAGGTTCGCAACCTTGAGGTCGATATCCGGCTCAACAGTCCGGTCGATCCGGGGCTCTGGGAGCGCTGGCACCGGAGCTTCGATTGGCTCGAGAACGAACGGCCAGACGCCGTGATCGTCGCGACCGGATCGACGCCGCGGGTCGATGGCTTCCAGGCGTTGCGGCCGATGGAGCCGCCATCGGGGCTCCACCTTCCCCACGTCTGGTCGTACTACGCGGTGGCGGATGGCACGGCGCCGCTGGGGAGGAAGGCGGTCGTCCTTGACGATGTCGGCCACTACCCGGCGATCGGTGTAGCGGAAAAGCTCCTCGAAGCGGGCGTCAGCGTCGTCTTCGCCACCCGGCACCTTTCGTTGGGGACGCTGGTGGCCGGGGCGCTGATGCAGGAACCGGCACTCCGCCGCCTCACCGGCCACGCGAGCGGGTTTCGCCTGGTCGCGCGGACGCACCTCGCCGAGGTCACCGAGCGGGACGTTCTGCTTCGCAACCTCGATTCGGGGGAGGAGGAACGGGTGGAGGCGGACATGGTGGTGTTGATGTCGGGCAACGTCCCGAACACCGAGTTCGCCGACGCGATCGAAGGGTACGAAGGGGGCGTGACGCTGGTCGGGGACGCCCTCGCGCCGCGCTGGCTGGAGATGGCGATTCATACCGGGCACCACGCGGCGCTCGCTATCTGAGGGGCGTTCAGGCGTGGGTGGGGACGAAGAAGGCGATGCTCGCGGTAAACCCGTGGACGAAGTTCTTGCCGCCGACGGGGCCTATCTCGCCGTTACAGAAGAGTCCCGCCACCGGGAGTTGACCGAAGCGCCCGGCGACGGCGGTGGCGTCGTGGTCCGGCGCGCCGAAGAGCCCCGCGCCGCGGCCGTTACAGGAACAGAGGAGCGCCCCGGCCGCGGTCGATCCAAGGGTCTCGTGGGCGCCCGCCAGCATCACCCGCAGTTCGTCGTCAGCCGCGGCGGCGTCGCGGAACTGGAACTGGACGGTCTGGCCGACGCGCACTTCGGCCCCCACGCCGATGGCGCCGGTCGCCCGATCGGCGCCCATGAAGTTGGAGATGAGGAAGTCGCCGCGCTTGAACTCGTCGCGATATTCGTCCATCGCGAGGCCGACGAGGAGGTTCTGCGAGACGCGTTCCCGGGCCGCGGGCGGGACCTTGCTGATGGTCTCGACGAGCACCTCGAGGGCGGGCCGCCCGGCGATCGTCTTGATGACGTTGCCTTCGGCCGCGGTGACCGTCCAGGCCTGGCCGATCGGCTCGGCGCCCTGGGAAACGACGGCGTGGACCGTCCAACCGCCACCAACAGCGAGAACGAGGGCCCCTTCGCTCAGCACCTCGTTCCCCGAGTAAAGACGCGTCCCGCGCTGGCCGGGCTGGGCCGAGGCCATGCCGCCAAGGACCGGGACACCGGGGTAGGCGAGGCCCAACACATCGATCAAGGCGGATACATCGAACGTAAACGGGTCTGCGAGGACGACCCAGGCGTTCACGGCGGGCGGTTCGATGCCCATCCGCCTAATCCAGCCAGCGGGACCATGGGTAGAGGCGAAGTCACGCTGATTGAGCCTGACAACCGTGAGATCGGCGCCGGGAAGGTCCAACGCCATCAGGGAGATGGCGGCCTCATCTTCGATCTCGCGGCCCGTGCCGATGACCCCCTGGCCCGAGCAGCCGAGGAGGATTTCGGGGCCAAGGAGGCGGCCGACGTGTTCGACGATGTCGCCGTATGCCTCGGCGTAGTGGTAGCTCGCGAAGAGGAACGCGAGGCCGGGCACATTACGCTCGAAGCCGGCCAACGCCTGGTCAAGGGCCTGGCGCCAGTCGCTGCCAGTGGTGGTAACGGCGAATGAGCCTCGCATCGGGCCGATTGTAGCCCCCGCCGCGCCTGCATGGGTGCGCGCTTAGGCCACCGCCTCACGTTGCAAAAGGGCGACGGCGGCACGAACGCCCGCCAGCCCGAAGCCGGAGATGACGCCCCGGCAGGCGGCGCTCAGGGGCGAAGGCGAGGCGCCGTCCCACCGCTCGCCGCGAACCTCGATGACGGTGCGGCCGAGTTCGCGGATGAGCACGGCGAGGGCGTCCGCATCCGGTCTGGGGAGGCCGTCGCTGCAGAGCACGAAGGCCTCGTCCGCAGCGCGGAGGAGTTCGCGCAGCTCGGCTGCGTCCCGGTAGCGCCGCACCTGGGCGCCGGGCAGCGTGAGGGGCACGGCGGCGGACCCCGCCGGAAGGAGGACGACGATCGTGCGCGTCGTCATCCGTAGATCGGCGCGTCGCCGGTGACGCCCGCCTCATAGAGGGCGGCGATGGCCGCGTCGCCGAGGCCGAGGACGCCCTGGAGGATCTCCCGGTTGTGTTCGCCGAACATCGGGGCGGGGCGGCGGATCGTGGCGGGGGTCCGTTCGAACCGCCAGGCGAAGCCCGGCCACCAGTGCGTGCCTGCCTCCGGGTGAGCGATGCGGACGAAGTAGTCGCGGCTGTTGAGGTGGTTGTCGCTGACGATCTCCCAGTTCGCCATGACGGGCGCGGCCGCGATCCCGGCGGCCTGGAGCGACTCCGCGGCGTGGTTGTGGTCGGTCGTCAGCGCCCAGGCGGCGACCGCCTCGTCTATGCGGTCGTGGTTCGCCTGCCGCCCGGCGAGGTCGGCACAGGAGCCGTCCCAGAGCAGGTCCTCGCGCTCCATCACCTTGCAGAGTGCGTGCCACTCCTGGTCGTCGCGCACGGTGAGGGCGAGCCAGCAGTCGTCGCCGAGGGTGCGGTAGACGCCCTGGGGTGCGTAGAGCGGCGAGCGGTTGGCCATCGGCCGGGGCACGCGACGTGTCGTCGTGTACTCCAGGAAGGGCTGGGCGAAGAACGGGGTGACCGCTTCAAGGAGCGACATATCGACCCACTGGCCGAGGCCGCTGGCGCGCCGGGCGTGCAAGGCGGCGAGCACGGCAACGCTGCCGTGGTTCCCGGTGACGGGGTCGGCGTAGAACGTGCCCGTGCCGTAGAAGTCATCGGGCCCGTAGCCGAGAACGCTCGCGAGGCCGCTCGCCGCCTCGATATTGCTTCCATAGGCCGAATAGTTGCGGTCCGGGCCAGTCGCGCCGTAGCCAGACATCGAGCACATCACGATGCCGGGGTTCACGGCGCGCAGGCTTTCGTAGCCGACACCGAGGTTGGTCATCACGCGGGCAGCGTTGTTCTCGATGACCGCGTCGGCCCCTTCGACGAGCTTCAGGAAGAGCTCCTTGCCCTCCGGCGAAGCGAGGTTGAGGGTGAG
>JANMTH010000402.1:0-9040 GCA_031390305.1 Thermoflexaceae bacterium | reverse complement strand
TGAGTTCAGGCCAGCTCGCCCTGGGGGCGGCGGACGTACCGCTTCTTCAGCCCGTGGACGATCTCGAGCCGGCGCCCCGCTTCCTCTGCCTCTCCGCGTCCACCGCGGCCCCAGCCGCGCCTTCACCTATGGCGTGAGCCCGCCCCCGGCTACGCTGGCCCCGTGCCCCGTAGACACCGTGACCCCGCACCAACCGCCGCGCCCTTCGTCGGCGATACCGTTCGCCTCCGGGTCGAGGGCATGGTCTTCGGCGGCGCCATGCTCGCCCGCCTCGAAGACGGCCGCGTCGTCTTCGTCCTTTACGCCGCCCCCGGCGAACTGGTCGATGCGACCATCGAACGGGTGCACAGGGACTATCTCGAGGCCGTCGCAACCGCTGTCATCGAACCGTCGCCAGACCGGGCAGAGCCCCGCTGCGAACTCTTCGGCGAATGCGGCGGTTGTCAGCTCCAGCACATGTCGTATCCCGCCCAACTGGCCGCCAAGGAGGCCGTCGTCCGCGAACAGCTTCGCCGTATCGGCCGCCTCGACGACGCCGTCGTCCGCCCGATGGTTGGCGCCGTCGATCCCTGGGGTTATCGTAACCACGTCCGCCTCTCCTGTGGCAAGAACCTCGGCGATGTCGGCTTTATCAGCCGCAAAGGCCGCAACCTGCTCACCGTCAACGCCTGCCCCATCTCCGTTCCGTGGGTGAACGAGATCCTGCCGATGGTCCAGGGCCACGGACACGGCCTTCACCAGATCCAGCTCCGCCACGCCGACCTGACCGGCTCGACGCTCATCGCCCCGGCCCTTCCCTCGCTCCCCATCGAGAGCGGCCAGAAGTGGTACACGGAACGCCTCGGTGGTCACGACTTCCGCGTCAGCGCCTCCGCCTTCTTCCAGGTGAACCACGCCCAGGCCGAACAGATGCTCCGCCTCGTGGGCGAAGCGCTCCCCGATCGCGGCGAGGTCTTCGTCGATGCCTTCGCCGGCGTCGGCACCTTCGCCGTCCTCTTCGCGTACCGCTTCAAGCGCGTCATCGCGATCGAAGAGTCCCACAGCGCCGCCAGCGACTCCGCCGAGAACATCGCCGACACGCCGAACGTCGAGGTCCACGCCGGGAAAGTGGAGGACGTGCTCCCCCTCCTCGACGCCGCGCCCGACGCGATCGTCCTCGACCCGCCCCGGCCCGGCTGCGCCCCCGCCGTCCTCGCGGCGATCGTCCGCTTCCGGCCCGCAGTCGTCGTCTACGTCTCCTGCAACCCGACGACGCTCGCGCGTGATCTCCGCGTCCTCGTCGATGGCGGCTACGGGATCGATTCTGTGACACCCCTCGACATGTTCCCCCAGACCGGCCACATCGAGTGCGTTTCCCGTCTCAGCCTGCGCGAGCGGGTTCCGGAAGACGAGCAACCTCCCGCTCCGGAATCGATGTCCGGCGAGGCACCGGACGAGGACGCGGCGGAGTGACCCGCGTCATCCTCGCCTCAGCTTCGCCCCGCCGCCGCGACCTCCTCGCCACGCTCATCCCGGCGTTCGACGTGCTGCCCGCCGAGATCGAAGAACCCCTTGGCGGCGACCCGGCGGAGAACGCACGTCAGCTCGCGGCGGCGAAAGCGGCGGCGCTCTCCCGCCTTCACCCCCGGGCAATCGTCATCGCCGCCGACACGATCGTCCACGATGGCCTGGTCTCCTACGGGAAGCCGAAGGATGCGGCGGACGCCGCGGCCATGCTGCGAGCCCTCAGCGGGCGCTCGCACAACGTCGTCACGGGCGTCGCCGTTATGACTGGCGTCTCCTGCCACATCGAACACTGCCAGACCACCGTCAGGATGGCGGCCCTTAGTGACACCGAGATCGAGGCCTACGTCGCATCGGGCCGCCCGCTCGACAAGGCCGGCGCCTACGCCATCCAGGATGACGACGCGGCCCTCGCCGCCTCCTGGGACGGCTGCTACTGCAACGTCGTCGGCCTGCCGCTCTGGACCGTCAATCGGCTGCTCACCCCATTGGGTCTGGCGCCGTCCGAGCCGGCCGCGACGCCACACTGTGCCGCCTGCCCCGGAAGGCCCGCCAGAGAGCGCCCCCAACCATAGTCTCCAGGCCGTTAGAATCCCCCACAACAACAACCCGACCGGAGGCACTCCCATGCCCTACATCGAACGCGATGCCGTGAAGATCTACTACGAAGTCCACGGCGAAGGTCCCACGGTGCTCCTCAGCCACGGCTACAGCGCCACCTCGCAGATGTGGAAGGGCCAGGTCGAAGCGTTTCCCGGCTTCCGCGTCATCTCCTGGGATATGCGCGGCCACGGCCTGACCGATAGCCCGGACGACCCGGCCGCATACTCCGAGGCCGCGACCGTCGAGGACATGGCGGCGATTCTCAAGACGAACGGGAGCGAACGCGCGATCATCGGCGGCCTCTCGTTGGGCGGCTATATGTCCCTCGCCTTCAACGTCGCACACCCGGAGATGACGGCCGCCCTGATGCTCTTCGATACCGGCCCCGGCTACAAGAACCCCGTGGCCCGCGCGGGCTGGAACGAAACCTCCGAGACTCGCGCTACGGTCTTCGAAGAGAAAGGCCTCGACGCCCTCGGCCGGAGCGCCGAGGTCCAGGTCAGCACCCACACCTCGGCGAAGGGGCTCGCCCTCGCCGCACGCGGCATGCTCGCCCAGTTCGACGACCGGATCATCCGCTCGCTGGAGACCATCGCCGTGCCCACGCTCGTCCTCGTCGGCGCGAACGACGCCCCGTTCCTCGGAGCGACCGACTACATGTCCGCGAAGATCCCCGGCGCCCGGCGCGTTACCATCCCTGACGCTGGGCACGCCGCGAACATCGACCAGCCCGCGGCCTTCAACGGCGCCGTGGCCGAGTTCCTCGCAACGCTCGCCTGAATCGCGCGGGATCCGGCGGCCGCTGCCAGCGGGTGTACAGTCAGGCCATGAACGACGCACCCCAGGTTCGCCGCGAGCACGATTCGCTCGGCGAGTTCGATGTCCCGGCCGGCGCCATGTACGGCATCCAAACGGCGCGCGCCGCCGCCAACTTCCCGATCAGCGGGCTCCGCCTGCCACGGCCCTTTATCCGCGCCCTCGGCCTTCTGAAGGTTGGGGCCGCGCGCGCGAACCGCGACCTTGGGCTCCTCGATCGGCCGCTGGCCGATGCCATCGAGACGGCCGCGAAGGAGGTGGCGGCCGGCCGCTGGGACGGAGAATTCGTCGTCGATGTCTTCCAGACTGGCTCCGGTACCTCCACGAACATGAACGCGAACGAAGTCATCGCGAATCGCGCCAACGAGATCGCGGGTGGCGGACCCCGTGGCGTCTATACGCCCATCCACGCCAACGACCACGTGAACCTCGGCCAGTCCTCGAACGACGTCATCCCGACGGCGCTCCATCTCGCGGTCGCGGGCGAAGTCCGCCGCACCCTCTTCCCCGCCCTCTACCGGCTCGAAGCTTCGCTCCAACGGAAGTCGAGCGACTTCGACGGCGTGATCAAGACCGGCCGCACGCACCTGATGGACGCCACCCCGATTCGCCTCGGCCAGGAGTTCACCGGCTACGCCGGCCAGGTCGAGCGCGCCCGCCGCCGCATCAACCTCGCCGCCGAGGACATGCGAGAGGTCGCACTCGGCGGTACCGCCGTCGGCACGGGGGTGAATACCCACATCGAGTTCGCCGCCCGCGTCCTCTCGTATGTGAACGAGACGGAGCGCCTTCAGCTCAGGGAGACGGCGAACCATTTCCAGGCACAGTCGGCTATGGATTCCCTCGTCGGGATGAGCGCGGCCCTGCGGGGATGCGCGATCGCCCTCATGAAGGTCGCCAACGACATTCGCCTCATGGGCAGCGGCCCGCGCGCCGGGTTCGCCGAATTGACGCTGCCCTCGCTCCAGCCGGGGAGCTCGATTATGCCCGGGAAGGTGAACCCGGTCGTGCCTGAAGCCGTTGTCCAGGCCGCGGCCCAGGTGATCGGCAACGACGCGACGGTGGCTATCTGCGGCCAATGGGGCTTGTTCGAACTGAACACTATGTGGCCGGTAGCCGCCCACAACATCCTTCAGTCCATCGACCTGCTTGCGAAGGTCGCCCTCGTCTTCGCCGAGAAGTGCGTCGATGGATTGGAGGCGACAGCCACGGGGCCTGCCACCGTGGAGTCCGGCCTGGCGACAGCCACTCCCCTCGCTACCGCCATCGGCTACGAGGCAACAGCCGCGATCGTGAAGGAAGCCCTGGCCAGCGGGCGTACCATCCGTGAGGTGGCGAGCGAACGATCGGGCCTTTCGGCGCGCGATCTCGACAGGCTGCTCGACGTCCGGGCGATGACCGAGCGCCCCCTCGAACGCTGAGCGGGTGTCCGCTCCGCACCGGGAACGAACGAAAGCCCGCGCACAGCGCGGGCCTTCGTTCGTAATGCTGGTGGAGACGCGGGGGAGTTGAACCCCCGGTCCAGCGAAGTACAGCTCCGAATTATCCTACAGGCTTTCCCACCGATTCGTTCTCATTGCAGCGATTCGATGGTGGTCCTCAAACGCTGCAACCAGCCGATAATCTTTCGCGGGCGCTATCGGCGTCCTTCCGCGGCATCCTGGCATTGGTAACGCCCTATCGGAACCCCACCAGGCCGAGGGAACCGGAGGACGGCTCAAGCTTTAAGCGGCGAGAGCGAGTTGGCGATTGTTATTCGCGGTTATTTTTGGTCACGTGATTTACGAGGGTTGCAACCATCCTCGGCCTGCTATCCGGCTACCTTTCCCCCTGTCGAGTCCCTTCGTCCCCATGGTTTGCAGCCTGGCCCGAGAGCCGCGCCGTGCGCCTATCATAGCACATTCGTTCTCCGCCGTGGCAAGTTCGTGGGCCGCCAGCCCCCGGAGGCCCCGGAAATGCTGCCGGAGCACCGAGAGAGAGAGAACCGCGACTGGCAAGGAGCGGCAACGCCAGACTTCGAGCCATGCCCGAGCGTCCCGTGTTTTGGTCGGACGGGGCCCTTCCATGGCGATGGCCCAACTCCGCCGCCCCACCTCCCCATTTGACGAGCCTCCTCCCCCTGCGTACCGTCACGTCGGATGGCCACCGCAACACCCGTCCCCTCCCCGACCGCCGTCGCGCCCGACCTCGCCGCCCATCTCGAGAGGTTCGCGCCCGGCGTGGCCGCGGCCATCGAAGAGTTCCACGCTTCCGCCTGGGAGGCCGTCGACCCCGAACTCCTCGCCCTCTGCAGGCTCCGGCTCGCTACCCTCCTTGGTGATCCCGCGGAGTTCGCCCGCCAGCCGGCGGGCGCTGTCCTCCTCGGCCAGGAGCGGATCGCGAACCTCGCCCGCTGGCCCGATTCGCCGCTCTACACCGAGACCGAGCGGGCCTGCCTCGCCTTCACCGAGCAGTTCGTCGGCGATGTCGCGAACCTCACCGACGAAGACGCGGCGGCCGCCCTCGCCTGCCTTGGGCCGGCAGCCTTTTTCGGCTTCGTGAACGCCCTCCTGGCGTTCGATGGCCATCAGCGCCTGCGCCTGGCCATGGGCGCCATCTTCGGCCCCGAGGAGGAATCTTGAACGACCGTCAGCGCCGCATCCCCTTCCCCGAAGTCGACGGAAAACGCGTTTCGCCTGGCCTGGCCTACCAGCCACGCCTCGCCGCCGCCCTCGACCGCTACCAGGAGGAGGTTGTCCTCCTTACGAAGCTCGACCCCGTGACTACGGAGCTCGTCCGCTTGAAGTGCGCCCGCCATCACGACTGCCACACCTGAATGACCCTCAGGCTGGGCGTCGCCCGGGAACACGGACTCGATGAAACCATGGCCGAAAAGGTCGATCACTACGAGGAGAGCGACCTGCCGGAGCACCAGAAGGTCGCTCTCCGCCTCGCTGACGCCTTCGTGACCTGGCCCGCCGGGATTTCGAAAGCGCTCGCGGACCAGCTCCGCGAGCACTACTCGCCCGAGCAGATCGTCGAACTCCTCCTCGACATCTCGAAATGGAGCACCCAGAAGATCCCCGTCGCCCTCGGCACCGACGGGCAGATCAACCCGGATG
Source organism: Thermoflexaceae bacterium (assembly GCA_031390305.1). Taxonomy (GTDB): domain Bacteria; phylum Chloroflexota; class Dehalococcoidia; order Tepidiformales; family Tepidiformaceae; genus JANMTH01. Next base: position 3,017 of record JANMTH010000402.1, on the reverse strand, counting down.
GCCTGGCCCTCTTCGATTTCGACGCCCACGGCAAGGTCGTATGGGGCGGCGCCCTCGCCTAGACTTCCCGTTCAACCGGGTCCATCCCTCCTTCGAGAGACACCGATGACCGCACCGATTCCCGAACCGCACTTTGCCCAGGTGGCGCTCAGCGTCGCCGATATGCCATCGTCGCTCCGCTTCTACAGCACCGTCCTCGGCTTCCGTTCGGCGGCCGGCCGATTCAGCGGCGGCGCCAATCTCGCTCGCGTCCAGGGCCTGCCAGACCCGTTCTGTGTAATGTGGTGGCTGACCAACGAGCAGCCGTTCTTCCAGCTCGAACTCTTCCAGTACGACACCCCGAGGCCCGCGCTACGCCCGGCCGGATGGCGTCCCAGCGACATCGGCTACGGCCGTCTCACGTTCGCCGTCGGTGACCTCGACGCCACGCTTGCCAGGGCGGCCGCACTTAGTGCGCCGATCCTCGCTCCCGCGACGGCCGTCGAAGGCACGCGGCGGGCCTGTCTCCTGGACCCAACCGGGATCCCCGTCGAGCTGGTCGAAGATGCGCGTCTCGGCGAGGCGCCCGCTCGTTTCGCCGCGATGGGCGCCTCTGTTCCATCGATCGCTGATGCTCGAACCTGGTTCCAGTCGCTCCTCGGAATGCCCGCGGCCGACCCGCCAAACCCGGACCGTGAGGCGCTCTGGGGCCTCCCCGGCGCCGATCGAACAGCCGAGTGCTTTCGCGCCGGAGCGGCCCTCCTCGAAGTTGCCGAGTATCAGTCGCCAGCGCCTACTCCGCGCTCGAAGGGCTGGCTGATCAACGGCCATGGCATCCTCAACCTCGCCCTCGGCTACCGCGACTGGGGTGAGTTCCACGCCGCTTACGAGCGTGTGACGGCCGCCGGGTTTCGCTCGGAGACCGAACCGCTGGGCGCGGGCGGCGCGTACGACGTCTCCTATTGCATGGACCCGGCCGGCTTCTCCGTCGAGCTGCTTTACGTCCCCGAATCCAGCGACCGCATGCTCGGCTTCCTTCCCGAGGCGCCGCTTACGCGCTGACCGGTGACGCTCCATGGCGGCTGGTTGGACGCGGAGAAGCAGAGGATCGGAGGCGAGGAAAGCAACTCTCCTCGTCTCTCCTCCGCTCTGTGTCTCTACGTCTCAACCCGCCGGCCGGGCGTCACCGCCAGGGGATGCCCGGGACCTCGATGTCGCGGAACGTCTTCTCGGGCTCGAAGCCGAGCAGGCAATCCAGCTCCGGCTCGTTGTAGAACAGCTCGACGCTGAAGCCCTGGTCGTCTGTCACGTAGGTCGAGGTGAACGGGCCCTTCGCGCCGAGCGGCACATTCGCCTCGAAGCCCATCTCGAGCAGGTTCCGGTAGGCGGCCTCGATCTGGTCGCGGTCCCGGTAGCCCATCGCGACGTTCAGGAAGCCGAGGTCGTTCAGCACGTATCCCGGCCGCCAGGGCCGCGGTTCGGGCTCCGAGTACTGGCACAGCTCGATTAACCCGTCGCCAGCGCGCAGGACTGTCGCTTCGCGCCGCGCTCCTTCGAGCCCCCAGAGCACCTCCATCTCGGGCGTGTGGAGAGCGAACCCCGGCAGCTCCCGCGCGCCCAGCCCCTCCACCCAGAACCGCTTCGCTCGCTCCAGGTCCGGGACGGAGAGGCTTACGGCCCTCACGGTGACGGCAGTGTCCTGCCAGCGTGGGGCGCGCGTCGGCCAGATCGCCGGGTCGCGCTCCATCAGCTCGAAGACGAGGCCTTCGTAGTCCCGGAACGCCACCCGCCGTCCGCCGTCCGCGTCCCTCAGCACCGGGCCGAGCGGCGCCAGGCCGGCCGTCCGAACCCGTGCCATGGTCGCATCGAACTCCTGGACGTGGAGCGCGATGCGCGAGTATCCGATGTCGCTTGGCCTCCAGTCGGGCCGCCGGGGTCGGGGCCGGGGACGTGTGTAGTTCCAGAATTCGAGCTGGACGAAGTCCTGCCGGTCGATCACCCACCAGAGCGTCGCCGCCCCCGGTTCGGGCAGCCCCTGGATCCGCGAGAGTCCCTCGCCGAGGCCGATCAGGCCGTTCGACCGCCGGAAGCCGAGGACATCGCAGTAGAACGCTACCGTGCCCGGCAGGTCGGCGACGCTGAAGGCGAACTGCGAAAGCCGGGGCTCTTCCGGGCGGGTCATTGGCACGCCGCTACCCGCGCATCATCTCGGCGATCCGTTCGCCGATCATGATCGCCGTCAGGTTCGTGTTCGCCCGCGGCAGGTCCGGCATGATCGAGGCATCGACGACGCGCAACGCCTCCAGCCCGTGGACAGCCCCCTCCTGGTCGACGACGGCCAGCGGATCGCTCGCCGGGCCCATCTTACAGGTGCCGACCGGGTGAAAGACCGTCGAGGCCTGGCTGCGGATGTAGGCGCGCAGCTCCGCCGAACTCTGCGCCGCCGAACCCGGCTGGATCTCCTCGCCGATCACGGATGCGAAGGCCGGCGTGCGGGCCAGATCGCGCGCAATCCCGATGCCCTCCACCAGCACCTCGATGTCGGCCGCACAGGCCAGGTAGTTGGGCTGAATCAGCGGCGGAGCGAAGGGATCGGGCGAGCGCAGCGCCAGGTAGCCGTGGCTTTCGGGCCGCAGCAGTGCCGGCCAGAACGCAAAGCCATGGCCGGCTGGCCGCGCCGTGCCATATCCCACCGACCAGCCCGGCGAGAAGTGGAACTGGAGATCGGGCATCGGCAGGTCAGGGCGAGTTCTGACAAAGCCGCCCGCCTCCGGCCCGTTGGAGGAGAGCGGCCCTTTCCGCGATGCCAGGTACACGCTTTCCGCCTCGGCCGAGAGCGTGCCCCAGCTGATCGGCGCGGTACAGGCGTAGGCTACCGCGATATCCAGGTGATCCTGTAGATTCTGCCCAACGCCGGGGAGATCCACCACGACTGGGATACCCAATGCGCGCAGCTGGTCGGCCGGGCCGATGCCGGAGAGCAGCAGCAGCTGCGGCGAGTTGATCGCGCCGCCGCACAGGATCACTTCGCGCGCGGC
>JANMTH010000401.1:0-10881 GCA_031390305.1 Thermoflexaceae bacterium | reverse complement strand
CCGCACCGGACCCGCCTTCGTGCTCTTCGTGCCTTTGTGGTTCACATCGTCGTTCAGCGTCCACCTCGCTCGACCCTTGCCGCCCCTTCGGCTAGCTTGGAGATGCCCCTGGCGGGGTTGGGCGCAGGAAACTGCCCATGCCGCGGCGTCTTTCGCGCGTTCTCATGACGCTCACCTCGATGGCCATGTTCGCCGCCGGGATGACCGTCTTCTTCACCTCTAGCCAGACGGCGGGCCCGACACCGGCCCTGGCGGCGGACACGCTTTACACCATCGATATCCTGCCCCTGAGCTTTAATCCGGGGGAGTGCCAGGTGACTCGGAACGGCGACCTCCTGCGCTGGTTCAACAAGGACACGAAGGCCCGCAACATCGTCCTCCCGAACGCGCCCGACACCAACGCACCCCGCGAAACTGGACCGATCGCGCCCGGCGCCTACTCCGAGTCCTACCTCTTCACCAGCGGCGGCATCAATTGGAACTACCACGATAAAGACGACCCAACGATAACCGGTCACATAACAGTTCCCGTATCCCCCAACGCGACCGCCGCCTGCGTTCCCCTCCCCCCTACCCCAACACCCACGCCCACACGGACAGCCACCCCCATCCCGACGGCGACCCCTCCGCCCCAATTCCCGCCCGCCTGCACCGGCCTCATGGCCCCGAACGATCTTGGCGTCCGCAACATCGTCAAAGGCTGTGCCGTCGCCGCCGAGATCTCCCGCCAGGAGGATCTGGCCGCCGGACAACAGCCCGAATCGGCCACCACACCCCAACCGCGCCGCTAATACGACCTCGCGAAAGTCCGCGATACTCAATAGCGTTTTCTCCCCTCGCCCAGCGCACTGGGAGAGGGGCCGGGGGTGAGGGCGCAACGCCCGGCAAACGAAGGACCTTAGAGGAAAACGAAGGGACTCCCTCCCCCACTCCTCCGCTCAGCGTCTCCGCGTCCATCGCGCCGGGATACGAACTACCGGATTCGGACCGACTTCGTCAGGTCCACCACCACGAACGGAGCGCTCGAAGGTTCCGTCGCGCCACCCTCGTCCTCGATCGTTAGGCCCATGGCCGCGTAGGAATCGACCGCGTCGCGCGCCGGCAGCCACAGCCCACCCTGGCCGTTGGCGAACACCGTGCTCGGCTCGAAGGTCTTCCCGTCCTTTGTGAACCACGCCTGGTAGCGCTTCCCCTCCACCAGCGCCGGCATCCCCTCCACCCACACGAACGCCTCCTTCGAGCCCGGCGCGCGCACCACCGAAGCCCGCATCCCCCCGCTCACCCCAACGGCGACGCGGAGGTCGCCCCGGCCAGCCGCTTCAACGACCAGAGCCTGGCGGGCGTTCTCGTCCTTCAACCGTTCGTCGTCGGCCCCACGGAATGCGTAGCCAAGGGCCGCGCCACCCACCAGGATCGCCGCCGCCGATGCGGCGATCGCGCCCATCCACCGCCAGCGCACGGGCCGCACGATCTTCCCCTCGGCGCTCTCTTTGCTGACCACGATCGGCTCGTCCGGGCCGCCAATCGGCGCCTGGGCAACCACACCCCGCCCTGGTTCGTCACGCAGCCGTTCAAAGAGCCGCTCGCGTGCCGCCGGCGTTGGCTCGATCTCTTCGGCCGCCAGGGGCAAGAGCTGCGCCACCCGCGCCATCTCTTCGTATTCGGCGCGGCACGGCTGGCAGGTCGCCATGTGCTGGCGAATCGGCGCGGCCTCCGCCGCCGGAAGCACGCCCAACGCCAGTTCAGGCAGGAAATCGACCGGATGTTCGTGTTCAGTCAATGGCGATCAGCCCCTTCTCCTGCATGATACCGCCGAGTTTCAGAAGTCCGAGCCGAAGCCGGCTGCGGACGGTCGGGGCGGGGACGCTCAGGAGCTGTCCCACCTCCTGGCTCGTCAGGCCGTGAAAGTACACGAGTTCCAGGGCGCTGCGCTGCTCGCTCGGGAGCGATTTCAGCGCCGCCCGCACCTGCTCGCCCATGATCTTCCGTTCCGCTTCGAGGTCCGTACGATCCTCGCCCGCCCTTTCCGGCGCGTCGTCCAGCATCGGCATCTCCGGCGCCCGCCGCCGCCGCCGCCGCAGTTCGTCCAGGCACAGGTTCCGCGTGATCGAGAGGATCCAGCTAATCGCCCCCGCGCGCGTCACGTCGTACTGCCGCGCGCTTCGCCAGACCCGCACAAAGGTCTCCTGAACGGCTTCCTCGGCGTCCCCTTCGACGTTGAGGATGCGCATCGCGAACGAAAAGCACTGCCGGCTGTAGCGGTCGTAAAGGACGCCGAGCGCGTCCTCTTTCCCCGTCGCGATCGCCGAAATCAGGTCGGCGTCTTCGGCCAGCCGGTAGCGTTCCATCTGTATCTCCATACGCTACCCGCGCGGCTGCTGATCATCCACCGTAAACTCTCCTCCGATGAGCCAACCACTTCCTTCATCCCCGCCGCTCGAACGCTGGCTTCGTTCCCTCGCCGGCTTCGAGAGCGCGACCGTCCGGAACGTCCACGCCTTCGAAGGCGGCGCCTCCAATATCACCTGCCGGGTCGACCTCGGCGGCGCTCCGGTCGCCTCGGTTGTCCTCCGCGTTCAGCGCGAGCGCGGCATCTTCGAACCCTACGATGTCCTCCGCGAGGGCGAAGTCCTCCGCTGCCTGGCCGGCTCCGCCGTCCCCGTCCCGGCCGTTCTCGGCGCGGAGGCCGATCCGGGCGTCCTCGGCGCGCCTTTCATTGTCATCGAATGGATCGACGCGCCCCACATGGGCGAAGCTGGCGCCGAAGGCAGCTTCGATGCCTACACCAGGACCGTCGCCGCTGTCCACGCCATCGATTGGCGCGCCCGTGGCCTCGCCTTTCTCGGCGTTCCACCCACGCCCGCGGCCGGCCTCCAGGGCGAACTCGATGCCGTCGAAACGCGTATGGCCCGCTTCGCCGGCGGCGGCCATCCGCTCCTCACGGACGCCCTCCGCGTCCTCCGCCGCGACATCCCTACGGACGGCGCACTCGCCCTCTGCCAGGGAGACATCAACGTCTTCAACTACCTCGTTCGCGGCGGAAGGGTCGTCGCCGTCGTCGATTGGGAGCAGGCCCGGATCAGTGACGCCCGCTCCGATGTTGGCCAGCTCGTCGCCCTCGCCCACCTGAAGGGCGTGCCATTCGGGCCGGCCAGCGAAGCCCCCTTCGTCCAGGCCTACGAGGCAGTCTCAGGACGGGCCCTCCCCAACATGGCCTGGTTCCGCGCTCGCTGGCTCTGGGAACTCGGCGTCATCTACTTCGGTTGGAAAGCCTTTAACACCTCTGACCCCTGGTACTCGTGGGACGACCTCGCGCGGCTCTTGGGCGCCTCGCTCATCGAGTTCTAGCCGTGGATTGGCGCGAACGCTTCGCCGCCTACGCCGCCGCCAAATTGCCCTCCGCCGAGGCCGTCCGCGTCGCCGCCGTCGGCTCCATGCCCGCCGGCGCAAGCAACGACACCGTCGCCCTCGATCTTGAGGTCGTCTGCGACGGCATTCCCGCCATACTCCCCCTCGTCCTCCGCCCCCAGCGCCGCGACGGCATCCTCGCCCCATACGATGTCGGCCGCCAGTACCGCGTCCTCCGCGCACTCAAACAGACGGCCGTCCCCGTGCCCACGGCCGCCTGGTACGAACCCGATGACGCTGTCCTCGGCGCGCCCTTCTTCGTCATGCATCGTCTCCAGGCCGAAACCTTGCCCCTCATCTGGTACGGCGAAACCGCCGCCCGCCTCCCCGCCGCCGCCACTGCCCTCGCCGCAATCCACGCCGTCGACTGGCGGCGTGCCGGCCTGGACTTCCTCATCGAGCGAACGCCTGGCGCGCCAATGCCGTCGCCCATCGATTCCGAACTCCAGGCCTGGCGTGTGAAAGCCCGCCGGCTCGGCCTCGCGGACGACGAAACGATCGCCGCCATCGAGTCCTACCTCGTCCGCAACGAGCCCACCGACGCTCGCCACGCCCTCGTTCACGGCGACCCGAACCCCGGCAACTACCTCTTTCGCGGCCCCGGCGTCGTCGCCGTCGTGGATTGGGAACTCGCCGCCATCGGCGACCCGCGTTCCGATCTCGGGTTCTATGCCGGCCTCATGGCCGTCTTCGGCGGCGCCTCCGCGCACAATGGACGCACCGTCCTCTCCAACGCCTACGAAGCCGTCACCGCCCGCCCGCTGACGAACCTCGAGTACTACGAAGCGTTCGGCCTCTATCGCATGCTCGTCGTCATGGCCGGCTGGGGCAGCCGCGGTTTCGGCGGCTTCTACGGAAACGACTACATCACCCTCCGGCTCGATTCGCTGCTTGGGCCGGGCTGGCGGCGTGGCTAAGCCGCTCCCGCCAGCCCGCCACCTCATGTGGAGCCAGCCTCCGGGCCGTGCTACGCTCACTAACGCTGTTGCTCGTTGGGGACTCGTCTAATGGTAGGACAGCAGATTCTGGATCTGTATGTGAGGGTTCGACTCCTTCGTCCCCAGCCAATCATTCGTCGCAATCCCCGGCGGCACGAGAGCCGCTGTTGGCCTCAGTCCGTTCCGGTTGGATTAAGCGTCCGCTCGACCGCGGTCTTCACACTCGGTATCACCAGGCGCGACTCGAGAGTTGCTTCCTGCACTCGACGCAACAGCTCTGCGCTGAACGGTGCGTGGAGGTTTAACGACCTCTGGTCACGAGCGGCCCGGAGGGGTTCCACCGGGTTCAGGCTTGCCTTTCTGAAGTAGACGCACGATGGACGCGTCACGAACGGGTGCTCACCCGGCTGGATCACCGTGCAATGTTCGCCACACGCTGGTGACCTCCCGTGCGTGGTGATGTTGACCATGGCTACGACACCATCGAAGGGCAAGCTGAGAACGACCCAGAGGTGATTGCCGAAGTCGAGCCCGATGATCGTCTCACCCGGGTCCAAGGCTTAGCTCGCGGCCAGGATGGTGTGCAGCGCCCGGATACCTTCCGCGTTCTCAGCGGCAGCCCGGATCTCGGCCTCGGGCCAGCCAGCCTCCCGGAGGATCACGGCCGGATCGATATCTACCGATGATCCGATTGGGTCGGTCCATTCCGGAAACTCACGCGTCAATCGTACGAGCGCCCACCTGTCCATCGCTCCGAACCTCTCCCAGACCAGGCCGAGGAGGTCCCGATCATAGTCAGAGAGGTTCAGCCACTCCGGTTCGATACGGAGAGAAACTTCGAAGTCCCGCGGTGGTCTGATGTAGAGGCTCCAGGGCGTCTCCCGCGCGTCGCCAAGAGTCATGCGATCGTAGATCTGGCTCAGGACGGGGCCGTGCTCCATCGATACCATGCGCGCTCCGGTGATTGGGTAGCCCGTCTCCTTCAACGCTTGCCGGTCTGCAATGTAGAGCAGCTTCAGGAGTTTGATCTGGGGGAGGGGGCCGTCCGCAAGGCGCAGCAAGTACGCGGCCGCTTCGGCCGATTTCTGCTCATCGAACACAAAACGCACGTCGTTTCTCCTCCTTCCCTCCCGTATTCGCTTGCCCGAGGCGACCTGTTTATCCTGTCTCTGAGTCCCGGCGATGTCAATTCCGAAGCGAGGTCGATCGACCGGAACCCGTGACCGGCCCGCCCCGGCCGAGCAAGCGGCGGCCTTGCGGAGCAGCCGTGCCGCAATCTGCGCAATCTGTTTGATTCACGGCTACCACACCGTCCCGATCGTCGCTATGATGCGCCCATCAACGCGGCTGCCGGGTCGATCCGGCGCCGGAGGGGTGCTATCGCGTGACTGCCATCGCCACAACGTCCTACACCGAAGCGAAGGTGACCATCGCCGGAAAGACCGTGCGGGCCCTTCAGGGCGGCGCCGGCTCGCCGATCGTCACCCTTCACCACTCCACCGGGAGCGTCGGCTGGCTCCCCCTTCACGACCAGCTCGCCACCGAGTTCTCCGTGACCGTCCCCGACATGCCCGGCTACGGACAGTCGGAACGCCCGGAATGGGCCCGCGATACCCGCGATCTCGCGATCCTCGTCAACCACGCCCTCGAAAAGCTCGGCCTCTCCGAGATCACCCTCGTCGGCTTCGGCTTTGGCGGCTTCATCGCCGCCGAACTCGCCTCCATGGACCATTCGCGCCTTAAGTCGCTCGTCCTCGTCGGCGCCGCCGGCATCCAGCCCCGCCAGGGCGAGATCATGGACGGCATGCTCATGGAACTCGAGGAGTACATCGGCGCCGGCTTCCGCGACGATGCCGCCTATCACGCCGTCTTCGGCGATGCGCCCGACCCCTCCGTCAAGGAGCTCTGGGACTTCAGCCGCGAGATGACCGCCCGCGTCTGCTGGAAGCCCGCCATGTTCAGCCGCAAGCTTCCCCACCTCCTCAAAGACGTCGATACCCCAACCCTCCTCATCTGGGGCGGCGAAGACAAGGTCATCCCCCCGATTTGTGGCGAGCAGTATCGCGAGGCGCTCCCCAACGCCCGGCTCGAAATCATCGCTGGCGCCGGCCACGCCGTTGAATACGAAGAGACGGCCAGGGTCGCCAGCCTCATCGCCGCACACGCCAGGGCCTGAGCGCCCAGGAGGAGCCATCACATGTTCATCGGCTATTTCACGGAACGCCCCTACCAGGACCCCAACTCAGGCTATTTCGGCGCCACCGGCCGCGATATTACCGACCTCGGCATCAGCAACAGCCAGTACGACCCCAAGCTCGGCGCCGAACTCTACAACCGTTACCTCGATGAGAAGGTCTACGCCGAAGAGATGGGCTTCGACGGGCTCATGCTCAATGAGCACCACAGCACCCCCTTCTGCATGGGCGGCGTCCTCAACGTCGAAGCCGCCATCCTCGCCCGCATCACCAAGCGCGCCAAGATCGTCCTCCTCGGCAACGTCCTCCCAATCTGGGATGACCCCCTCTGGCTCGCCGAAGAACTCGCCGAGATCGACATGATCTCCCGTGGCCGCCTCGTCACCGGCTGGGTCCGCGGCACCGGCCGCGAAAGCGTCGCCCACAACGCCCAGGCCCCCTACAACTGGGAGCGCTTCCAGGAAGCCCACGACTTCATCGTCAAGGCCTGGACGCAGCCCGGCCCCTTCCGCTGGGAGGGCGACCACTATCAGTACCGCTATGTGAACCCCTGGTCCCGCCCCTACCAGGATCCCCACCCCCAGATGTGGATCCCCGGCGTCATGTCGAAGAACACCGTCGCCTGGGCCGCCAAGCAGCGCTACCCCTACGTCATGCTCGCCACCGAGATGGAGCCCACCCTCCAGTCCTACAAGTACTACGAAGAGCAGGCCAGGGAGAACGGCTACGAAGCCGGTACCGAAAACCGTGGCTACCTCTTCAAGGTCCACGTCGATGAAACCGAAGAACTCGCCGAAGCCGCCGCCCGCAAGTACATCCAGGGCCCCAGCAACCCCTTCCTCGAAGGCAACCAGGGCAACGTCCGCGCCTCCATTCAGAACCTCCCGGGCCTCACTTCGCGCACCCAGCTCCTGCCCACCGTCAGCAGCTTCGCCGCCGCCGCCGCTCGCGGACGTACCCAGCAGTTCAACGAGAACGCCACCGCCGAGCAGAAGCAGGAGGCCGCCGACTACCTCGGAACCTTCGAGCAGCAGACCGACAAGATGAGCATCATCTGGGGTACTCCCGAAACGGTGATCCCGAAGGTCAAGCATGTCCTCGAGTACCTTCGCCCCGGCAGCGTCTTCTTCTGGGATGGCGACGGCGCCATGGACCACGACGACGCGATGCGCAGCCTCCGCCTCTTCGGCGAAGAGGTCATCCCCGCCGTCCGTGAGATAAGCAAGTCGCTCGACCTCAAGAGCCCGTTCGAAGTCGACAACCAGACCGGCATCGCCCCCCAGGCGCGCACGGTCTAATGTCCGCCGGCCTCAAGACAGCGGCCCCGCACAGCGTCCCCTGTGCGGGGCCGCTGCCTTCCCAGCCGTAAGGAGCAGCCGTGGACCTCTACCAGGTCATGCGTACCACCTTCTCGGCGCGCGAGTTCACGGACGACGCCGTTCCCGGCGACGTCCTGACCCGCATCTTCGATAACGCCCGCTTCGCCCCCACCGGCGGCAACCGCCAGGGCTGCCGCCTTATCGTCGTCCGCGACCAGGCCACCAAAGACGCGATCAGCGACCTCGCAATCCCCGCCGCCAAACGCTACGTCGCCCAGATCGCCGCCGGCGAGGGGCCCTGGAACCCCGTCATCCCGACTGCCGTCTCGCCGGAGACGATCGCCGCCACCCAGCCGCCGCCCAACCTCACCCAGCCCGTCCGCCGCGCCCCCGTTGTCCTCGTCGTCTGCGTTGATCTCCGCGTCGTCGCCGCCGTAGACCAGGATCTCGAGAGGATCGGCGTCGTTCCCGGCGCCTCCGTCTATCCGTTCACCTGGAACCTCCTCCTCGCCGCCCGCAACGAAGGCTACGGAGGCACCTTGACGACGATGCCCATCGGCCAGGAGCCGAAGCTCAAGACCCTCTTGAACATCCCCGATTACGTCGCCGTCGCCGCCGTCATCCCCCTCGGCCGCCCCGTCAAGCAGCTCACGAAACTCAAGCGCAAGCCCGTCTCCGAAATCGCCGTCCGCGAACGCTTCGACGGCGACCCCTGGGCCTGAGGGAATGCCTACGGCAGCGGCATCGCCGAGATTGTCGTGAATTGGAGTCCCCGTGCTGTCAGCCCGTTGACGATCCCCGGGAGCGCTTCGAGCGTGTGGTAGCCGCCGAGGTGCATCAGCACGATCGAGCCGCCCTGCGCGTTGTTCAGCACCTTCGAGACGATCTGGGCCGCGGTCGGGCCGCCCTCGGACTCAGGCCGCCAGTCGATCGTATCCACGTCCCAAAGGATCGTCTGGCCGTACCCCGCCTGTCCGACTTCGCGGAGCACGCGGTCGTCGTAAGCGCCGAAGGGTGGGCGCCAGCGCGGACGCATCTCCAGCGTCGTGGTCTTCGCCACCGCGGCCTCCGTCCTGGTGAACTCCTCCTGGACCGCGGCGTCCGTGAGCGTTGTGAAGTCGGGATGGCCGTAGCTATGGTTTCCCAGGTCGAACAGCTCGGGGTGTGCCGCCACTAGCTGCAGCACCTCCCGGCCGGCGCTGGTGTTCGGGTTCTCGGCCATCGCTCCGGTCATGAAGATCGTCGCCCGTACCTCGTGGACGATCAGCCAGCTGATGATGTCGAGCGCCGGTTCGACTCGGCCACCCATGTCGAAGGTCAATGCCACCGCGCCGCTCGATCGCGAGCCGTTGCGGATGAGACGGCTTGGCCCCATTGGCGGCGCCAGATTCGGGATGACCAGGTGTTCGCCTACGCGGATCTTCGAGGGGTCGGCGATGCCGTTCAGCGAGGCGATGGCCGCTACCGTCGTGGCGAAGCGGTTCGCGATCGAAAAGAGCGTGTCCCCGGGCACGACGGTGTAGCTGAACGTCCCGTGAAAGCTGTCACGGCCGACCATGAGGATGCGCGCCTGGTGCTGGCCGCCGGGTGCCTGCGGGGCCGCCGTAGAGTCGGCGCGCGCGAGTTGACTGACGCCCGCCAGCGCCAGCAGTGCGAGAATCACCGTAAGGACACGTTCGCGGGCTTGCCCCATCCGGCGATCGTAACCCGCTATCGGCACTCCCGTGAGGGTCGTTCGGCAAGGTTTTCCGGTCCCAACGGTCTCCCCCTTGACCGCAATCCTCCGCGCGCCCGTAATTCACCCCCACAGAACAGGAGGGCCCTCCATGGAGATCGCATCCGAAGATTCCACCGGCCTCGATAGCGCACGCCTCGAACGCATCACCGCCCACCTCGAACGAAACTACATCGAAAGCGGCAAGATCCCCGGCTGCCAGGTCCTCGTCGCCCGCCACGGCGAAGTCGCCTACTTCCGCTCCCTCGGCATGGCCGACCGCGAGCGCCAGACGCCCACCCGCGACGACACGATCTACCGCATCTACTCCATGTCCAAGCCGATCACCTCCGTCGCCCTCATGTCCCTCTACGAACAGGGCCACTTCCAGCTCAACGACCCCGTCCACCGTGTCATCCCCGAATGGCGCGACCAACGCGTCTGGCTCTCCGGCGAAGGCTCCGCCATGGAGACGAAGGCCCCCGACCAGCCCATGACCTTCCGCCACGTCCTCAGCCACACCGGCGGCCTTACCTATGGCGCCACGGACCACCCGGTTGATCGCGCCTACCGTCAACAGGGCGTGGCGCGCACCGAGGGAGAGACCCTTCGCACCTTCGCCGCCAGGCTGGCCAACGTGCCCCTCCGCTACGAGCCGGGACAGGCATGGCACTACTCCTACTCCACCGATGTCTGCGGCTACCTCGTCGAGGCCATCTCAGGCATGCCCCTGGACCGCTACCTCCGTGAGACGATCTTCGAACCGCTGGGCATGGCCGACACCGCCTTCTTCGTCCCGCCCGCGAAGATCGAACGCTTCGCCGCCAACTATCAGCGCGGCCCCGATAAGTCGCTCGGGCTCCTCGACGACCCGAAGGACAGCACCTACGCCCGCAACCCATCCTTCCTCTCCGGTGGCGGCGGCCTAACGAGCACGACCGCCGACTACCTTCGCTTCTGCGAGATGCTTCGCCGGGGCGGCGAACTCGAGGGCGCCCGCATCCTCGGACGCCGCACCATCGACCTGATGGCCATGAACCACCTAAGAGACGGCAAGGACCTCACCCAGATGGCCATCGGCGCCTTCTCCGAGACCGCCTACGAAGGCGTCGGCTTCGGCCTCGGCTTCGCCACGACCCTCGGCGAAGTGGAAGCGGGCACCATGGGTGCCGGCGACTACTACTGGGGCGGCGCCGCCTCTACGATCTTCTGGGTCGATCCCTATGAAGACCTCGAAGTCATCTTCATGACGCAGCTCATGCCCTCGGCCACCTTCAACTTCCGTGGGCAGCTCAAGAACATCATCT
>JANMTH010000382.1:0-2740 GCA_031390305.1 Thermoflexaceae bacterium | reverse complement strand
GACGAGACGAAAGTCTCGGCGGCCAGTAAGCACGTCTGGGAGGAGCTTTCGCACCACGCGACGACGCTCGACCTGGGCGCCCACGACCCCGTGGTGATGGCCCTGGCGGAATACGGCCAGGCGTGCCGCGACGAGGGCGTGAAGGCGTAGCGTCACGTGAGTCCGCGCCGCTCCGCCGGCGGTGGCGCCCGCTACAACGCCCGAGCCACGTGAGCCTTCGGGCGCTCACGGCGTGCTCGTCGCCGGCACGGTCTTGGTCTCATCATTCCCCGGGTCCCGGAGCGATCGCATCAGCTCGCCGAGGCCGACGGCCTCCTCAAGGCCCGCTCGGAAGGTCGCCGCGTCGGACCATCCCTCGGCCCGCATAAAAAGGGCCGTAGTCACCGTGCCGCACGCCCCATCTCCCTGCGTCGTGCACTGAATCTCAAGAGCTTCCAACCAGAAGGGACGTGGCTCGGCCAAGCGATTCCACTCCGCCATCCTGGCCGCGCCGACGACATAGACATGCACCTGGAACGGCGAAGGCGCCGCCACCGGGCTCGGGTTGATAGGCCGGAACGGACCCCCCGCGGCGTCCCGACCCGGCGGCGCTACCAGGCCTCCGGGGCATCCGAATGCGAGCGTTGGAGGAGGCACTCCGTCCAGGTCGTAGGTGTTCTGCTCATACCCCTGCTTTCGAAGAAGCTCGTTCGCTTCCTTGAACGAATCGAGCAACGCGCGCGCCTGTGCCACGGCCGTAGACCGGTCGGAACGCGACACGGCGACGGCAGGATCGGCCTCGACACAGATCTTCATCCCGCTAGAGTCCGACCGGAACAGCCCGTGTTCCGGCTCGCCCCCGGTCACGGCACTATACAGAGCGAAGATCGCCGCCACACTCAGGGTGACGCCAACGGTAGCGGCGAGGACTTTGGTGGGGCGGCCTGTCCGCAGATGGTTCTTTATTCTCATAAGGAACTAAGCCCCTGCTCTGCAATCTACCTCAGCAGCCGGGGCGCCGTCATCGAGCGCCGCCAGGAGCATCCAGCACTCGCGCGTCGCGAAGCTGTTCAAACTGGCGTCGTGCGTCCTTCGCGGTGCTGGCGGAGCGCGGCCCCCGCCAGTTGATCCAGCCGACCAGCGGCGAAGTCCTCTTCGATCTGGCGATCCCAGAGTTCGGCTCGGTATTCCGCCAGCCATTCCTGGAGTTTCGCCAGCTCATCCGGCGCGAGCCGCTCAACGGCGCTCTGAATTTCGGCGAGTGTGCTCATCCCGATCCTCCACGCGGAGTCTAGCAGCCGGGGAGGCGCTCCCGGAGGGCAGCCACCAGGCCCACGATCGGGACCCGCGTCTGTTCCTGGCTGTCGCGTTCGCGGATGGTGACGGCGTCGTCGCCGGGTTCGCCCTTCTCGCCGACGGTCTTGAAGTCGATGGTGACGCAGAGGGGCGTGCCGATCTCGTCCTGGCGGCGGTAGCGGCGACCGATCGACTGGGTCTCGTCGTACTGCGTCATCCAGAGCGGGCGGAGCATGTCGTACACACGCCGGGCGGCCGGGCGGAGCGCTTCGTTCTTGGAAAGCGGGAGGATGGCGACCTTGATCGGGGCGATATTCGCCTTGAACTTGAGGATGACGCGCTTGTCGCCCTTCTCGTCCGGCTCCTCGGTGTAGGCATCGAGCATCGTCACGGCGAGGGTGCGCGTCAGGCCGGCGGCCGGTTCCACGACCCAGGGGACGACGTGTTCGTTCGACTCTTCGTCGAAGTAGTTCATCGGCTGACCGCTGAGCTTCGCGTGCTCGGTGAGGTCGAAGTTGGTGCGGCTGGCGATCCCTTCGAGTTCGCCCCAGCCCCAGGGGAAGAGGTACTCGATGTCCGTGGTGCCGGCGCTGTAGTGCGAAAGCTCCTCTTTCTCGTGGGGGCGGAGGCGGAGGCGGGAGGCGTCGATCCCGACGGTCTCGACGTACCAGCGCAGCCGCTCCTGGACCCAGTCCTGGTAGAGCTGGAGGTACTCGACCGGGTTCGCCGGGTCCTTCGGCGGCTTGCAGAAGTACTCCATCTCCATCTGTTCGAATTCGAGCGTGCGGAAGACGAACTTTCCGGGCGTGATCTCGTTCCGGAAGCTGACGCGCGTCTGGGCGATACCGAAGGGGAGCTTGCGGCGCATCGAGCCGACGACGTTGGGGAAGTTGATGAAGATCCCCTGGGCCGTTTCTGGCGGCAGGTAGGCCATGGCCGAATCATCCGCGACCGGGCCGATCTGCGTCTGGAACATCATGTTGAACTGGCGGGGCTCGGTGAAATCGCACTTCCCGCGGGGGCAGGTGAAGCCCTCGCCGTGCTTCTCGATCTCCGGGTAGGCGCCTTCGAGGAGGTGGTCGAGGCGGAAGCGCTGCTGGCAGGTTTTGCAATCCACGAGGGGGTCGGTGAAGTTGGCGACGTGGCCGCTGGCCACCCAGACTTTCGGGTTCGTGATCAGGGCGGCATCGAGGCCGACGACGTCGTCGCGCTCGCGCACCATCGCCTGCCACCAGGCGTTGCGGATATTGCGTTTCAGCTCAACGCCGAGTGGGCCGTAGTCGTAGCTGTTGGCGAAGCCGCCGTAGATTTCGGCGGAAGGGAAGATGAATCCCCGGCGCTTGCAGAGGGAAACGATGGTGTCGAGGTCGGGAGCGGGCAAGGAGGTGCGTCCTTTATAGATGCTCCGGCGAGGCTGGCGGCGTGCCGGGCGAACCTCCACCGTAGCAAATCGTGGGCGAACAGG
>JANMTH010000365.1:0-3244 GCA_031390305.1 Thermoflexaceae bacterium | reverse complement strand
TCGCCGCGAATGATCCCGCCGAGGAACTCGCTCTTCTGCTCCTCCGTGCCGTGCTCGATGATCGTTGGGCCGATCATCATCACGCCGAAGCCGCCCGAGTTGGCGGGGACGCCGGCCTCGCCGAACTCCTCGTTCATGATGAACTGATCGGCCACGGACATATCGGCGCCGCCGTACTTCGACGGCCACGAGGGTGCGATCCACCCCTTCCTGGCGACGCGCTCGCGCCACTCTTTGACGGCGCCCATGCGCCCGAAGAGGCCGCTCTCGCCTTCGGCGTCGCCGTTCTTGAAGACGCTCTTGTTCTCGTTGATGAATTCGCGGACTTCGTCGCGCCACTTCGTTTCGCGCTCGTTATCGCCCAGGGTGATCGGCATCGGTTCTCTACCTCTCGGTAAGCTGTGCCGCTATTGTCCGGGAGGGAGTGCGCGGCGGCAACCGGCGGAATCACGCCGCCTCCGTCAGAAGCTGAGGTCGAGCGCCAGTTCGTCGAGCGCCGGCCACTGGCGGCCGTCGAGCTTCAGAAGAGCTGCGTAAGTGCGGGCCGTGGTCAGGTGTTCGGTTACGTGTGTTCGCCGGTAGAGGTTGAAGGCGTCCAGCATCTTGTCCGTGATCAGGCGCATGTCGATGCCCATCACGTAGCGGCCGCTCATGTCGTTCAGCGCCTCTACGTAGAGGTCGAACCAGCGTGACAGCCGCAACAACGTCGTCCGCAGGCTCATCCGCTCGGCGAGGTCTTCGCCCGCCGCCCGTTCATACGACATCCGTCCAACGGTCGCGAAGTAGCGTTGGTCGACCAGCGGCGCGCCGCCCATGCGTCCCCCGGTGCGTTTCCGGCCAAGGCTCTCCGGGAAGAGGCCGCTGATTAAGATCGCGTTGTCTCCGTACTGGCGGTAGGTCTCGAAGGCGCGGTGGCGCGGGCGGCCCTCGGCTTCGTAGCTCAAGAGGTCGCCCAGGTAGGGTACGAATCCGCCGCCGGGAAGGCTCATCGTCCCCGTTTGGAGGTAGCGGCCGAGGAGTTCGCCAAGGTACTCCAGGGTTGCCGCGTCACGGCTGCCGCGATCGACGTAGAGGACCTTTATCAGGAAGAGGTCGAGGATGTCCGAGAGGCGGAGCGCGGTCAGCTCGCCGATGTCGTCGTAAAAGTCGCGGATGAGCTGGTCGACCTTGCGCGCGAACGGGCCGCGGGCGATGTTCGCGCCGTCGTTGGCGCGAATGGTCTCCCGAAGCGTTTCGATCTCCTCGGCGATGACGTCGGCTTTCACCGTTGCCCCTCCTCGGCTGGTTGTCTTACCAGTAATCTACGGCAGAATCCCCGGCTTTACGTACCGGTTCCCGTTACGTTCTTCTTTCCGGCGTGACGAATCGGCCGCCCGCTCAACGATTGGCCAGCCGATCCGAGGCTTCGACGACGTCGCCGATGATCTTTGAGCGAAGGGCCTCGCCGGCGAATTCCGGGCGATGCTGATCGACGATCTCGTAGGGAACCAGCCGGACCTGGGCCACGCGCTTGCCGTGCAGTGTCGCTTCCAAAACGTAGCCCTGGCTGTGTTCTGGCGTGTGGAGCTGGTCGAAGACGAAGTTCCCGAGCGCGTAGGCGACGAAAACCCCGTTGCGGATCTCGGCCGCCTGAACCCAGTGCGCCTGGTTGCCGACAACGAGGTCCGCCCCGGCATCGACGGCGGCGCGGAGCGCCTTCACGCTGCGCACGCTGGGGTCGTGTGTGTCCTCGGTCCCGGATTGAACCTGGACGATGACGATATCGACCTCGGTCTTGAGCTTGCGGATGGCGGCCGTGAACCGTTCCAGGCCGAGCAGTGCGGCGGGCTTATAGAAGGCCGGCTCGCGGGGCAGATCGGCCTGGTCGTCGGCGTAGCTGTCGTCGAGCGGGGCAGTCCCGGGGCTCGTTTCATCCGCCCCGATATCTTCGGCGGCGATGTCGTCGAATCCGAGGACGCCGATGCGGACGCCGTTCACTTCGAAGATCGCCGGCGCCAGGGCCTCGGCGAGGTTGGCCCCACCACCCACGGTCTTGATGCCTGCTCCGCGCACCAGTTCCAGCGTGCGAAGGAGGGCTCGGCTGCCGCATGCGCCATCGCCGCAATCGAAGACGTGATTCGTGGCCACCGTCATCCCGTCGAATCCAGCCGTCGTCAGGGCGGCGATCGTCTCCGCCGGTGAGGTCAGGTTCGTCGTCGCTACGCAGCCGTAGGGTTCGCCGATGTCCTGGATGCTGCCATCGAGCGAGCCGAGGGCGAGATCGGCCGCCGCCAGGTACTGGCCCACGCCGCCCCGGAAGGGCGCCGCCCAGTCCCCCGTCGCCCGGATCTTCGTGAGCGTGCAGCGCGACATCAGGATGTCGCCTGTCGCCGCGACGCGCGTAACCGTTGGCAGCTTCGCGGCGAGCTGTCCTTCGAGCGTGGCGACGGCCGCCCGGCCACGGTCCGTGAGTCCGGTCACCGCCGTCCGCTCCACGAAGCGCCAGCCCGACGGGTCGCCAACACCACGGACGAGGTCCACGCCGTCGATGGCGAGGGCGACCATCCCCGGCCGGACCTCGTCGAGGGGAACGAAGGCGAACTGGTAGCTACCGGGCCTGTCCATGCTCGCCCGCAGCTCGTCGTAGCTGGCCACCGTCCCTTCGGGAGCCGGACCGAAGCGAGAGACCGTGGCCATGTCTCCTTCGGTCGCGGACCAGGATGCCATCGTTCCGAGAAAGGCAATGGTCGGTATCTGGCCGCCGTACATCAGCGCCAGGAGTTCCGCCGAAGTCGCCGCATCGATCGCCGAAGACCAGGAAGCGACCGGAACGAAGTACCGCGTCACCACACCCCCGATCACCACCGCCTCGAATCGGATGTCGGCGGCCTTCCCGGCCTCAACCGGCTTCAGGTTCGGCGCCGCCCCGAGCGCTGCCGGGAGCTGTCCTTCGTAGGTGACCGCCGAGCCGGCCGCGGCGGTGGCGCCGGGCGTCGCGTTGTCAACCGATGGAGCGTCTTCTTTCGTCGAATCACCGATCGCGGCGAGGGCGAAGAATCCGAGGGCACCGCCCAGGGATCCGAGTGCGAGAATGAACCAGGGCCACCAACGGTTTCGTCGTCCCCATCCGCGGCTGCTCACGCGGCCATCGTCTGCCCATCGAGAAGCGGAGTCAACGCAGAAGGCCGCCCACAGGGGCGGCCTTCTGTACGGAGTCTGAACGAGGTGGCTGGTGGTTAGGGAGTGGCGGGCGCTTCGTCCTTCA
>JANMTH010000313.1:0-2493 GCA_031390305.1 Thermoflexaceae bacterium | reverse complement strand
GTGCCATGTGTCGCGGACCGCGCGGCGAGCCGGACGCGCCCCCGATCGAGCTCGTCCCCATCGCCACGACATTCGGGCCTATCCTGGAAACACCGGAGCCAGCCCTCGTTATCGAGGCCTGCGCCCCGTGCCGCATCAGGGCGTGGCACATGGTCGAGGAAGAGATGGTGGCGCGAAAGGCCGCGCGCACGTTCGCGGCCATCGAAGCTGGCCCCGGCCAGGCGATCGATCTTCGCTGCCTCGCTCTTGGCCTTCCCCCGCCCGAAACCTCCCTGCTGCGAACGACGACAGAATCGCTCGGCGGGACAATGGACAGCGCCCAGAGTTGGGACGATGCAGCCCCGGGCGGGCGGATTATCTTCGCATGGGCCAGCGCCGTACTCGCCGGCGATGCTGAGAAGCTGCCCGCCAGCGCGCTCGCCAGGACGGTCGTCGTCACCGCGCCCGAGCAGGTCGGGCACGCCCTCCGGCTGATGCGGGCGGGCGCACGCGACCTGCTCGTTTCGCCGCTCTCTCGCCAGCAGGTCCTTGGAGCTCTCGACCGAATGGGCGACCCCGGCGCCGCCGCGGGCCGCGACGCCGAGACGGGCATCGTTTCCTATCGCCCCGCGCCCCGCTTCGGCCTGCCCTGCCACCTCGTAACGGTTGAACCTCCAGACGGACTCCGCGGGATCGACGCCTACCTCGTCCTCCGCCGCTTCCTCCGTGGCTACGACCGCGTCGGACTCGATTCAGGCTCGCTGCTCCCCGTCGCGCTCTTCTGTGACCCGAGCGACCTCGAGAACGTCGTCGGGCGAATCCGCGCTGTCCTCGGCCCCGATTGCTCCGTCAGTGTCCTCGCTACGGTCACCGAGTTCCCCCGGCTCGAAGAGGCATGGGTGGATGACCTGGACCCGGCCGCGCTCCGCCGCTTCGGCCTCGCGGGCTGAAACGGCCAGGCCGGGCCGCTGCCTGCCGTCAACCCCGCCGCACGAACTCCAGGTGCAGCTCATACAAACCGAGCATGATCCCCGGCTGATGCGTGAAGCTGTTCTTCCCCTCGGCCAGCCGCAGGTCACCCAACCGTTCCACCAGCGTCTTCACCGCGATGTTCTGCTCCAATCGCGAAAGCCCCTGGCCCGGGCAGTTTCGCGGCCCCGCCGAAAACGTCAGGTGGCGGCCCGGGTTCCTCCGGTCCAGGCGCAGCTCCTCCGGCGCCGGGCAAAGCGCGGCATCCCGGTTGCCCGCGCCGAACCGCAGGTGCACCAGCGATCCGCGAGGGATCACCACACCACCGACCTCCACGTCGCGCGCCGCGAACCGGCCTCCCGCGCCCCCCTGTGTCGGCGCGTACAGGCGGAGCGCCTCTTCGACGAAGAAGCGCACCTTGCCCGCGTTCTCCCGAAGCTCCCCGACCACCTCCGGGTGCTGGGCCAGAAGCAGCGCCTCCGAGGTGAGCGCATACTGCGTCGTCTCGTTCCCGCCGATGTGCATCAGCATCGCGATGCTGATGATCTCGCCGTCCGTGAGCCTCCGCCCCTCGTACTCCACCGTCGTCAGAAACGAGACCATGTCCTCCTTCGGCGCCGTTCGCTTCAGGTCAACCTGGCCCTGGATGTAGCGCTGGAATTCCACCAGGACCGCGGCGTTTTCGCGGTCTTCATCCGGCGGTAGCTCGTTCTTCGGGCCCGAGCCATAGACGAAGCGGCGTACCTGCGCCTCCTCCATCTTCCTCAACATCGGCATATCCTCCAGCGGGAAGCCGAGCACCTTCGTAATCACCATCTGCGGCAACGGCGCCGCGAACTCCGTCACGAACTCCACCGAACCGCGACCGATCCAACGGTCGATCAGCGTGTTCACACACTCCGTGATCATCGCCCGGTGCCGGTTGGCCCCCTCAGGTCCCACCCACGGATCCCAGAGCTCCTGGCGGTACCGCTTGTGCTGCTCGATCGTCGGCCGCAGCGTCTTCTGCGCGTCCACCGCCTCAGCGAAGCCCTGCTCCCGGAAGATCTCCGCTTCGATCTTGCTCGAACCACCGCCCTGGGCCTCCGGGTTCGTCGGGAACGTCTCCGGGTCCTTCACCACCCGCGAAATGTCCGCGAACCGCGTCAGGATGAACGCGTCCGTTCCCGGCCACCAGCCCGCCCCCTGGATCCGCGAGATCGGCGCCGATTCGTGCAGCACCCGGTACGATTCGAACCAGCGCTCCTGGGCCCCGGGCGCGAACAGGTCGATCCCCAGTTCCCCGGCGACGGGACACGTCCCGGCGGAACCGGGAACAGGCTGAGCAGCACTCTCTGGCATGGCACATCTCCCAAAGCCGATGCGTTCACTGGCACCGCGCGCCGCAAATCGTCCACATCAGCGGCCCCCGTGTCAATTCTGGGTGGCCAGCGCCAGCTGAGCCGCAGTAATGAACGCCCGCTACGTAGCGTCGCCGCCGTTCACCGCCCCGTGAACCGCGGCTCCCGCTTCTCCCCGAACGAGGCCGCACCCTCGCGCCGGTCG
>JANMTH010000311.1:0-4900 GCA_031390305.1 Thermoflexaceae bacterium | reverse complement strand
GTCGTCGTTGTAGAGGTCCTCGGTGGTGAAGAGGGGGCCGCACATCACCTTCGCCCGGCGCGCTTCGGCCCAGACTTCGCACTTCGTCCGTTCGAGGCACCAGACGAGGAAGTTGGCGTTCCAGGCTTCGATGATCTCGGCGTTCACGCGCGCCTGTGGGTCCTGATAGATCGGGTCGGAGAGCCAATCGGCGTGCCCGAGCATGTCGGCGACACGGTCCGGCCGCAGCGCCGCGTTCGTGAAATCGACGTAGCCATCGGCGCAGGGGTAGATGCCTTGGGGCATGCCCGTGGCACCGCCGGCCGCGCGCAACGTCCGCCGTCCGCTGAAGCGGTTGCCGATGGCCGTTGCGTGGCGCCTGTCGACGCCGCCGAAGTGCGTCTCAGCCAGCGAGATATCGACGTGCTGGCCCTCGCCGTTCATCTCGCCTGCGAAGAGTGCCGCCATGAGGGCCGGGGCGATGGCCGCGCCGGATTCGAAGAGGGCCGCCGTGCCCGCCATCTTCGTCGGCTCGCGGTCCGTCATGCCCATAGAGTGCATCTCGCCCGCGAAGCCGTAGAGCGTGAGTTCACTCAGGCGGTAGTCGCGGTAGGGGCCGTCCTGCCCGAAGTTGCTGACGGAGATCAGCGAGGCCCGCGGATTCATGGCCTGAAGGAAGTCCCAGCCGATCCCGAGTCGGTCGAGCGAGCCTGGCGCGAAGCTTTCGACGACGATATCGGCGCGGCGAACGAGCGCCGCCAGGGCGTCCTTTCCATCGGGCGTTGCGAGGTCGAGGACCACCGACCGCTTGTTCGTGTTGAGGAAGAAGAAGAGGCCACTGTTTTCGATACCGGGGAGACCGTCCTTGAAGGGCGGGAGGGTGCGGGCGATATCGCCGCCGGGGCGTTCGACCTTGATCACGTCGGCGCCGTAGTCCGCCATCAACTTCGTGGCGTAGGGCGCGGCGATGTGGTGGCTGAGGTCGAGGACGACGACGTTGTCGAGGGCCTGCATGGGCGAGACCTCCGTGTGAGCTGGAGTGCTGCGGATTCTAGCGGATGGGCAGTGCGGGGAGCGAACCGCCGGTCAGTGCCACCCTAAAGCAGGGCATAGACGTCGTAGGTGACGTTGCCGTTGCCGGGCGCGCCGTGGGCGACAGCCTGAATCTGGTTCAGCCAGGCGTAGCGCTCGTCGCCGGTTTCGAAGAGGGGCGCCGTGCGAATCTTGAAGGCGCCATCGGCCATGACGCCGACACCGTTGTAGGTCATGAGGATCTCGGCCCCGTCCTCGGTCTTGAGGATGATGCGGACATCGAGCTTGGCACTGCCATCGGCCCGCATCGTCAGCCAGTCGCCGCCAGCGCCGTGGATCGTGCCCTTCAGTTTCGGGCCTTCGAAGGTGCCCCCGGTGACGGCGACGATCATCCGCGAGCCCTGGGGGCCGCCGTTGACGAAGGTGGGCGGCGTCGTATCCGCCGTGATCGTGAAGAGCTTCTCGACTGGGAGGGTTTCGGACATGTGGAACTCCAGTAGTGAAATTTCGCCGACTGTACCACGCCAGCGTGCGAGCCGAGCCTCTCGGACCTCGGACCTCGGACCTCGGACCTCCGCCCTCGGGCCATATCCCCGCGTTCCTGTACCATTCCCCTTCATGGTGACCGTGCGCGTCCGGCCGCTCGATATCGATGTGGATGTCGAAGATGGAGAATCGTTGATGGATGCGGCCGAGCGCCAGGGCTACCGCTGGCCGACGCTCTGCGGCGGCGTCGGGATGTGTACGATGTGCTGGGTTCGCGTGGAAACGGGCGCCGAGCACGTTTCGCCGATGCGGCAGCTGGAACGCGACGCCCTGGAGATGTATCGCTGGGACGAGGGCGCGCGGCCGGAAGGCGACGTACGCCTCGGCTGCCAGGTCTTCGTGACGGGGCCGGTGACGGTGTTCAAACGGGGCGTGAACGTGGCCGGCCGGGCCGGAGTCTACCGTTGAGCGAAGCCGGGGCGGTTATCGAAGCGCGCGATCTGACGAAAACGTTCGGCGCCCGCCGAGCGGTGAACAACGTAAACCTGACCGTGCCGCGGGGCGTCTGCTTCGGCTTCCTGGGGCCGAACGGGGCGGGCAAGACGACGATGATGCGGATGCTTCTCGGGCTGGCGAGCCCGTCGGCCGGTTCCGTGCTGGTGCGTGGCTACGACGTCACGAAGTCGCCGCGGGCGGCCCTGGAACGGGTGGGCGCGATCGTCGAGGAGCCGCGCTTCTACCCGTACCTCAGCGGCCGCGCCAACCTCGAGGTCTGGGCGGCGTACCTGGGCAACGCCGCCGAGGCCCGGATCGACGGCCTGCTGGAGCGCGTCGGCCTCGGTGAGCGGGGCGGAGACCACGTGAGGAAGTATTCGCAGGGCATGCGCCAGCGTCTGGGCCTCGCCCGCGCGCTGATGAACGACCCCGAGCTGTTGGTGTTGGACGAGCCGACGAACGGCCTCGACGTAGAGGCGATGCAGGAGTTTCGCCTGATGGTCCGGGAGATGGTGGAGCGCGAGGGCCGGACGATCTTCATCTCTTCGCACCAGCTGCACGAACTCGAGCGGATTTGCGACTACGTGGCGATCGTGAACCAGGGCACCGTGATCATCGAAGGTTCGATGAAGAGCCTGATCGCGGAGGGCGAACGTGGCGTCGCCGTGGATTGCGACGACGAGGACGGGTTGCGCCGCGTGGCTTCTTCGTTCACCGGCGTACGCGCCATCCGCAAGACCGGCGATGGCCTGCTCTTCGTCGAAGTGCCGCCGACCCGCGAGACGATGATCGCCCTTAACCGCGCCCTCGTGGAGGCCGGCGTTGGCGTCGCCCAGCTTTCCCGCAGCGAAGAGTCGTTGGAGGAGCGCTATATGGCGATCACGGGCGCGGTCAATGGCGATGGCGCGGCACCAGCGCCGCCACCTCCGCCGCCCGGAGCGCCCTCATGATCGCGATCATCCGCCAGGAGGTGCGCAAGGTGACCGGCCGCCGCGGCTCCTTCTGGTCCGCCGTCGGCATCACCCTCGCCCTCGTCCTCACGGCCTACGTCGTCTCCATCATCGTCTACCAGGTGCAGGACGATGCCACCTCAGGCGAGGAGGCGCTCTTCCTCTATTCGACTCTCCTCTTCGTGCCCCTGGTCGTCTTCGTTCTCGTCGCCTCCCAGGCCGGCGCCTGGGACTTCGCCAATGGGACGTTCCGGTACATGGTGGTGACGGGGCGGAGCAAGCCCCAACTGCTCGCCCTGACAGCCCTCGGCGTGATCGTCACCAGCCTCGCCGTCACGGCCCCATACTGCATCGCCGGCCTCGTCCAGGCCTACACTTTCCCCCTCGCCGGTTCCGACCCCGCATCGGCGAAGGACGTCGCCCAGTTCCTCTGGTTCGCCTTCGCCCAGGTGACGTTCTGGTCGATCGTCGCGTTCTCGGTCGGCGCCCTGATGCGCTCGAGTGGAGCTGGAATCGCGGTCGCGATGGTCCTCTACTTCGGCGGCTTCACCTTCGGCGGGCTCTTGGGGGCCTGGAGCGACACCCTCCGCCAGATCCTCCCGAACTTCGCGATCACGACGACAACGGGCATCACGGATGACCCGCTCGGCCTGGGGATCGTTGCGAGCGCCGCCTGGCTCGTCCTCTTCGCCGGCGCGGCCCTCCTCCGCACCGCCCGCTCGGAATACTGACCAATCGGGCAGCCGAGCGGGTTGGACGCGGAGACGCAGAGATAGGGAGGATGCGGCCCGAGCGGGGCGTGAACAAGGCCGTGCGATCTGGCGGCCCGCGTTACTCCCGTGTCAGCCCGACGGCCACCCGGCGGTGGGTGAGCTGCGTGAACGGGGTGAGCCGCACGATGTAGGTCGAGAAATTGCGTTCGTCCCAGGGCCCGTTCGACAACGGCGGATTGGGGGACGCTCCCGCAAGGTTTGCCGCGCAGCTCTCGAACACGACAGTCCTACCATCGCCAGAGAGATGGAAGCTCCTGGTTGTTACACCCAGGTACGGCTCGGTCTCCGAGGCCGGTGGACATTCGAGGATCTCCCCGGAGGTGATGGTTGAGACGAGGTACGTTTCTTCGGCCGGGACATCCCGAAGGAACACACTAAATCCGGACCTACTGGCTCCGGACATCTGCGCGCCGAAGGCCACGTAACGCCCATCGTCACTGATATCAACCCACAGAAAGGGACATGTCGGCGTCCCGTCAGGAAGGACTGAGACAAGGTTCAACTCTTCAACCCCGCGTTCCCAACGATAGACCCCGCACCCGTCTGGCTCGTAGACGAGGAACACTCGCTCATCGGGAGTCACAGCGATCTGGCCGAGTTCTGGCCGATCCGGGAGTAGCGCGGGAGCCGGGGCCGGTGAAACGGAGAGAGAGCGCAGGTCAAGGCGGACCTGCCAGCCGAGAGACTCCCACGGGTCCGGGGAAGGGATAACGGCTGGGGGGGTATTCGGACCCACAGGTAGATGTTGAGCGTATCTTCGGTGAGGAACTTCGGAGAGGGCCCGTGAGTCAAGGGATAAGTGAGCCAAAACGTGCCGAGTTCGGACGACGTAATCGGGCTGATTCGCCGGGTCGTGCCGGCCGCAGTATCCCGGACAAACAAGGACCGGTCGTACCAGTTAGGAGGGACGCTTGGGTTCGGCGTGGCTGGCGGATCCGTTGTCAGGCCCTTGGCCGGGGAGGCGAAGACCACGAGCCGTCCGGAAGGGCTGATTGCGACCGGTATATGCGTCTCGAAGGGGGTAGTCGAACGGGCCGGAGGGTTGGCCGGCGAGGTCGGCAGTCACGAGAGTCCTGGGTCCACCGGCGACGGGCCGCGTCCAGATCTGGCCGTCCTGGAGGAAGGCCACGACCTCGCCGTTTTCGCTGAGGAGCGAGTACATGGTCGGGCTGCCTTCGATTCGCG
>JANMTH010000307.1:0-2099 GCA_031390305.1 Thermoflexaceae bacterium | reverse complement strand
CATCGATCTCGCAGCCGAGCCCGGCGAGGACGGCGCGGGCGGGTTCGAGGACGGCGAGAGCGGCCGAATCGACGGGGATTCCGCCGGGGTGCATGCACCAGGCGACGCGGGTGCCGCGGAAGTCGCGGTCGAGCGGGCGGGCGAAGGCGGCTCCGGGCGTCTCGAGGCTGTTGGGGACGCGGCGGTCGGGGCCAGCGATGGCGGAGAGCATCAGCGCGACATCGGCCACCGTCCGTGCCATCGGGCCGGAGACCGCGAGCTGCGCCCAGCCATCGAGAGAGGGGTAGGCAGGGACGCGGCCTTCGGAGGGGCGGAAGCCGACGACGTTGCAGAAGCTCGCCGGATTGCGGAGCGAGCCGCCGAGGTCGCTGCCATCGGCGATTGGGACCATCCCGCAGGCGAGAGCGACGGCTGCGCCGCCGGAGCTGCCGCCGCAGGTGCTGGCGAGGTCGTAGGGGTTGAGGGTGGCGCCGAAGACGCGGTTGAAGGTCTGGGAGCCGGCGCCGAATTCGGGCGTGTTGGTCTTGCCGATGGTTATGGCGCCGGCGGCCCGGAGGCGTTCGACGATGAGCGCGTCTTCATCGGGAACGAAGTCTCGGAAGACGAGCGAACCCATGGTGGTGCGGATGCCCTTCGTGAGGACGAGGTCTTTGTGGGCGACGGGGAGGCCGTGGAGGGGGCCGACCGGTTCGCTACGGGCGAGGCGGTCGTCGGCCGTCCTGGCGTTGGCCAGTGCGGCGTCCGCGACGAGGGTGACGATGGCGTTGACCTGGGGGTTGAGGCGCTGGATTTGGGCGAGGTGGGCTTCCATGACCTGAACAGCGGAGATGTCGCGGGAACCGATGCGGGCGGCGAGTTCGGTGGCGGTGAGGAAGACGAGGTCGGAGGTCGGGGTGGGCATGGCGTGGCGACGATACGGGCTGGCCGGGGGAGCTGTCGATAGCTTGGCCGGTGATGGTGAAGCGGCGTCTGGGCTGGTGGGAGCAGTCCGTGGCCGCGGTGGGCCACGACTACCGGGGCGGGTGGTGCGTGGAGTGGTTGGCGGAGAAGTCATGAAGTAGGCGCCCCCGGTGGGGCGCGGCTACGAGGCGGCGATGGGTTCGGCGATGGGCGGTGGCATGGTGACGCCGTGGGCGCGCCGCCAGAGGACGAGGAGCGGGGGCATGGCGATGGCGAAATAGACCGCGCAGAAGATGAACGCGGAGGTCAGCGAGATTTCGTCGGCGAAGAAACCGAGGGCGGGTTCGAAGAAGGCGACCTGGACGGCGAAGGCGAGTTGCATCGCGCTGAGGACGGTAGCGCGCTTTTCGCTTGGGATGCGCTCGTTCAGATGGTTGCTGACGAGCGGGTTGGCGATGCCCTGGACGAGGGCGGGCACGGCGAAGATGGCGAAGGCGGCCGTCGCGCCGATGAGCGATAACCCGACGTAGGAACCGATGATGAGCACGCAGGAGAGGAGGAGGACGCGCGGCGTCCCGAGCCGCAGGCCGACCCAGAAGGCGACGAGCGAGGCGACGACCGAAACGAGCCGCAAGGGCGCCTGGACCCAACCGAACCAGAGGTCGCTGACGTTGAATTCGAGGAGGAAGGGCTGCACGAGGACGACGGGGCCGAAGGTACCCGTGAGGAGGACGGAGCCGATGAGCAGGGTGTAGCGGACCTGCGGCGTGCGCCAGGCGAAGGTGATGGCGGAACCGAGGTCGGCCCAGTAGTGGCGCTCGGCGCGCTGAATCGGCGGCTCCCAGAAGAGGAAGGCGATGACGACGGAGATGATGGGGAAGAGGGCGCTGATCTGGACGGTGAAGGCGAGTGAGGAGTAGTGAGCCATGACGCCGCCGAAGCCGACGCCGAGAAGCCCGGCCGTCATGCTCAGTGCGAAGCCGCGGCCGACGACCTTCTTGTACTCGCTCTCCCGTCCCGCGAGCTTGAGGGTGTCGTAGACGAGGGCCTGGTCGGCGCCCGTCTGCGTAGACATCGCGAAGGCCCAAAGGACGTAGTCAAGGAAGAGGATCCAGTAGTTCGTGGCGAAGCCGAAGCCGAGGATGGTGAAGGCGTAGAGGACGCCTGAGACCATCAGGATCTTCTTGCGGCCGAGGTGA
>JANMTH010000305.1:0-1593 GCA_031390305.1 Thermoflexaceae bacterium | reverse complement strand
CATCCGACCGGGGCACGTGGGACCGCATCCAGTTCCGATTCGACCTGGAAGACCCGGACGGCCTGCCCACGGCGAGTTCGACCATCGCCTGGCTCTACCGGAGGTCGGCGCGATGAACGTCTCTGTTGGCGACGAGATCCCCCCGTGGGTGATGGAGAGCGTCCGCCCGGAACGGATGCGGACGATGGCCGCCATCCTCCGTGACCCGAACCCGGTGCATTGGGACCGTTCCGTTGTCGCCGCCCGAGGTTGGGGCGAGCGGACGATTAACCAGGGCCCGCTGGGTCTGAGCTACATGGTGAACATGCTCCACGCCTGGGCAGGCCCAACGAGCGTTCGGCGGATCTACATGACCTTCCCCCAGGCCGTGCTCGATGGCGACCACATCACGGCCCGTGGAGTGGTGACGGCCGTGAGGGACGAGGGTGGCGAGCGGCTCGCGGACTGCGAGATCTGGCTCGAACGAGAAGGCTCGCCGCGCGTGCTCGATGGCCGGGCGACGGTGGTGGTCGGTAGCCGGTAGTCAGTAGTCAGTAGCCGGTAGTCGGTAGTCAGTAGGGAGCGAATCACCTTCGCGTCTCCGCCGCTCCGCGGCTCTGCGTCCAACCGGCCGGTGGAGGTTACAGATCCAGTTCGATGCCGACCGGGCAGTGGTCCGAGCTCATCACCGTGGGTTCGATGAAGGCGGAGCGGAGGCGCGGACGGAGGTCTTCGCTGATCCAGACGTAGTCGATCCGCCAGCCGATGTTTCGGGCGCGACGATCGCGCCAGGCGTCCCAGTAGGTGAAGGCTCCCTCGGCCTCCGGGTGGAGGGCGCGGAAGGTATCGACGTACCCCTCGGCGGCGTAGCGATCGAGCCAGACGCGCTCTTCGGGCAGGAAGCCGGTGCCCTTGATCGCTTCTTCAGGCCGGGCGACATCGATATCGAGGTGGGCGGTGTTCAGGTCGCCCATGAAGACGACGCCTCGGCCAGCGGCGCGAAGGGCGTTGAGACGCGCCAGAAACGCTTCGTAGAAGGCGAGCTTGAACGGGAGGCGGTCGCCGCCCTTCTTTCCGCCGTTGGGGAAGTAGGCGGTCAGCAGCGTGATGTCGGCGAAGTCGGCTTCGATGACCCGTCCCTCGAGATCGAACTCCGGGATGCCGATTCCAGGCCGGACCGCGGCCGGCGGTTCGCGGTAGAGGAGGAGGGCGCCGCTGTAGCCCGGCCGTTCAGCCGTGTGCCAGGCATCCTGGTAGCCTAGGTCGCGCCAGGCGGCTGTGTCGCATTGCTCCGGGGTAGCCTTCACCTCCTGCATGCCGACGATGTCGGGGCGGGAGTCGGCGAGCCAGCGCTGGAGGTCGCCCGTCTTCAGGGTCGCGCGCAGTCCGTTGACGTTCCAGGAGCACACCTTGAGGGTAGCCATCGCCGGAAAGGGTAATCGCCAGGATGCTAAGAACGCCAAGGCTGAGCGGTGAAACGCAAAGCCGCGTTGAAACGCAAAGAATCAAAGGAGGCAAAGGCACTCGGGAGAGGCTATCTTCATCTCCTTGGCGTTCTTGGCTTCTTTGCGTTTCACCCCGCCCACCGAACTTGAACGCCAACCGTTAGACGAC
>JANMTH010000237.1:0-15591 GCA_031390305.1 Thermoflexaceae bacterium | reverse complement strand
ATCGTCTCGGGGATCGGCGCGCCGGGGGTGATCGAGAAGGTAGGCAAGGGCTTCCGGATCGACCTCGGGGAGCTTTCGGGGCAGGTCACGGAGCGCTCAGAAGCGGCCGCGGCGGCGCTGCGCGAAGCTGGCGGCGTGGTTCAGGTGGTGGCGGACACGCGGCGGCTGCAGTGGGAGAAGTTCCTGGTGCTCTGCGCGCTATCGACGGTGACGAGCGCGGCGATGGAGACGCTGGGCGCAATCCGCTCGGACGCGGAAGGCACGGCGCTCCTCCAGCGGGCGATCCGGGAGACGGGGGCGGTCGGTAAGGCGCTCGGTGTGGGCCTCGACGACGAAGCGATCGAAGCGGCGGCCGGGAGGATCTTCCTGGCGCCGGACGCGACGAAGAGTTCGATGCAGCGGGACTACGAGCGGAAGCGGAAGGTGGAGCTGGAGCAGATCACGGGCGCGGTGGTGCGGCTCGGGCGGCAGGTGGGCGTGGCGACGCCGACGTACGACGCGCTTTACCCGCTGTTGCGGGTTCGGGCGGAGCAGTTCGGCGGGCTGGAGTAGGAGGTCAGGGGCGGGCGGTCTCGCGGATGGCGCGCCATTCGTCGTCGTCGATGAGCTGAAGTTCGATGCTGGTCGCGCTCGCGGAAGAGACGGGCCGAACGATGGCGGTTGCGCGGCCCTGCCCGTGTAGGGTTACAGATTCGAAACACCAGGCGCCCGCAGACGGTACTCCTTCGGATCCACGGAGGCTGTCGCAGCTGCCCCAGGGATCGTTTCCCCGCGCTGCGGCGTGGCCGCTCAGGGTGACCTGAATGGACCGCGGGATGAAGCCGAGCGAGCGGGCGGGACGGGGCGGAACGGCGAAGTCTTCGGCTCGGGCCGCCATCTCGTTGAACGGGCCCTGCCCGCAGCCACCGCCGCCGATGGCCGACAATGCCCCGGTCATCGAGAAGGAGAGTGATGCCCTTTTCGCCGTTCGCCACGATGACGATGTACTTGACCCGCGGGTCTACGCTCGTTCTGATGACAGCCTGAACGAAGCGGAAGAGGTCGAAGGACACGTACGCGGCGAGATCGAGCGCGGGCGCGATCGCACCGTAGCCGTCTCTCTCGGCGCAGCCACCGATGAGGGAAGCCGGAACGGAAGCGCCGACAGGTCGGCCCGGGCCACAGATAGCCGGTGCATGGATCGCTGCACGCCCGTCGTCCAGGATGCACGCTGCCACAGTGGGCCGTCCGAGCGCTGCGATGGCCTCCGGATTGGGCGGGACGAGCGCCTTCAGCGTGGCGTCGAGCGGCGACACGCTGGTCACCAGTGCGGCTGAGTGCGCAAGGTAGAGCGAGCGAAGTTCCCCGATGAGTTCGCCGCTGGTGGGAAACGGCTGGAAGACCGTGGATGTCTGGCCATCGTCGAGCTGGGTGCGGGTCGGGCGTCCATTGAGGATGTCGTCGGCGTTGTCGCCGCTTCGACCGAGGCCCGTGATCGACGCCGAATCGGCTGCGCCTCTTTGAAAGGTGAAGTAGAAGAGCTGCGGAAGCGCAGACAGAACGAACGAGATCGCGAACTGACCGCATGCGAAGTCCGTGGCGAGACAGCCGCGGCCAACCGCCCAGGATTGGGCTGCGGCGAGTTCGGCGATGGTTCGCCGAAACTCGGCAACCGTGACCAATCCGCCATGAGACCCGTGGAGGGTGATGGGATAGCCGTCGCGAACCTCGCCCGGTCGAGCGCCGTCGCACAGAGGATACGGCCCACCGAGTCCTCCGGCGACCGGTCCGGGGCACGTCGTCGCTGTGGGCTTCGCGAGCGCCATAATGGCGTCGATCGCGGCTCGGCGAAGGTACTCCTCGACCTGGCGCGCAAGCTGGCAGGAGATGTCCTCGTTTGGATCGGCGCAGGCGACGGGCCGCGCGAGAAGCGTACCGGGCGGGGGAGTCGCTGAGGGATCCGGAGTCGCGGCAGTGGTGGGAGGCGGAGGCGTCTGGGTTGCGTCGCCTGGGTCGGCCGGGGAGCTGGCGCCATCGCTGACGACGGCCGCGACGACGATAGCAGCCGCGGCGATGCCGATACCAGAGGCAACTCCTCCGGCGAGCCATCGCGACCAGGCCGATGCCGGAAGGGCGCCACGGACCAGGCGGCTGAACCGTGGCCGCAGACCGTTCTGGGCGCGCCAATACTCGGCGGCCTCCTCGCGCGTCTGAACATCGAGCTTTGAAAGGATCTCGGAGACGTGCCATTTTGCCCCGGCCAGAGTGACGCCCAGCGCCTCAGCGACCTCAGCGTTGCTCCGACCGCGAACGAGGAGGTCGAGGACTTCGCGTTGGCGGCGGGTCCAGGACGGGTCAATCGGGGGCACGGGGACGGGCGGGCGGAGGCTCATGCGCCCACGGTACGCCCGCGCGGGGGGCCGTTCCCTCGTCTATGGTAAAGATGTGGATTTGTAGTGACGACTCGTGAGCGGGCGTCTGCTGGAGGTGTCGATCCGGGGCCTGCCGTTCGTATGGATGGCGGCCACGGGACCCGCGCGCCGATTAGCCGTAGACGAGCGGGTCGGCGATGCAGAAGCCGCCATCGACGGCAATGGACTGGCCGGTGATGAAGTCGGAGGCGCGAGAGGCGAGGAAGACGGTGACGCCGCCGAGGTCCGATGGCAGGCCGATGCGTCCGGCGGGCGTGCGTTTGACCATGCGCGTACGGAACTCGCCTTCCTCCAGCCTCGTCCCCCAGAGATCGGTTTCGATGATCCCGGGGAGGACGGCGTTGACCTGGATGTTGTGTGCCCCCCAGGCGCTGGCCAGGCTCTTCGTGAGCTGGACGACGCCGCCCTTACTCGCGGCGTAGGCGACACCGTTGGAAGAGCCGAAGATCGAGTACTCCGAGCCGTTGTTGATCACCTTGCCGCGGCCGTTGGCTACGAGGGCGGGGAAAGCGACCTGGGCGACGACAAGGTTCGCCTTCAGGTTCAGGTCGATGACGCGGTCCCAGTCGGCTTCAGGATAGGTTTCGGCGGGGCCGCCCTTGTTCATGCCGGCGTTGTTGACGACGACGGAGAGCTTCCCGTATGCGGCGACGGCTGTTTGGAGGGCGCGCTCGATGTGGTCGCGGCGAAGGATGTCGCAGGTAACGGCGGTCGCGCGTCCGCCAGCGGCGATGATCGCGGCGACCGTATCGGCGTTCCTGGCTTCGTCCCGAGCGGCGATGACGATCGCGGCGCCAGCGGCGGCGAGGGCCTCGGCCATGCCACGCCCGATGCCGGCGTTCCCGCCGGTGACGAGGGCGACATCGTCGCGAAGGTCGAACAGTGCCAGCATGGCGAAGTCCTCCGTTGGGGGGCACTCTACGGTGATCGCTATGGTGAAGGAAGGGCCAAGGCCACCACATCCGGGACCAGGGCGCCGACCGACGCTACGTTCCGGCACCCACACGGGCCGCAACGATGTCCTCGGGGATGAGGTAAAGCCAAGGGGGCCGAGACTTGCCAAAGGACCGCACAAAACGCCTGTCGCAGGTCCACATTTCAGCGGAGAGAGCTTCAGCACAAACGAAGTAGAGAGCATCGAAGATGGCTGGCTGCTTGAACCGCCGAGCAACCGCCAGGGCGCGCGCCACGCTATCGACTGGCGCCGCGACCGCAATGTCAAACGCCGCGAAGGCACGCAAGACCGCCGAGCACTCGGTCTCGGAGGCGGATCCGCGCAGCTCGAGCCGCCAGGTGAGGGTCGTAAACTCCTGTTCGAGCACCGGCGGCGCGAACAGCGCCGCTGGCTGAGACAAGAGTTCCGCGGCTTCTGGAACCCATTGGCTCTGGAACCAGCCGCGCGCGAAAACTGAGGCATCGGGAACGCGATGGGTCAAGGTCACTTGGCTCCGACGTCCCTTCCGTCGAAGTCACCGTCACGGCCCAAGAGCTGCCGAAGATCCGCATCAGAGAACTCGCCGGAACGTCGCCCGATGCGCTTTCCTGTCGCGAGGAACGCACGCATCGCCGCTTGACGGCGCGTCAACTCCGCCGGAGTGGGTTCGGGCGCGCGCAACGCATCTTCCACAGACAGAACCGTCGCCATGTCGTCCAGTATAGCGGTCGCAGAACGGGATCGGCCAACGACGCGCGGCTGCCTCGCCAGGCGCCGCTAGCGGCGCACCTCTTCGACGAGGACGGGGACGGGAGTGCCGCCACCGAGCCGGGCGACCGGTGAAAGGGCGAGAACCACCGTCTCGACGAAGCCGAGGGCGACGGCGATGAAGAGCACCTGGCGGGCACCCCAGACTTCGCCGACGAGCGCCGCCAAGCCCGTGCCGAGGATCATCGCCCCGAACCCGGCGACGCGGAAGGTGGCGCTGACGCGACCGCGGAGGTGGTCTTCGGCGATCGCCTGGCGGAGGCTGGTGGCGTGGATGTCGTAAAACGTGGCGGCCGGGTCCGTCACGAGCTGGTTGCCGACGAGGAGGGCGACGCCAGCGGGCGAGACACTCCCGGCGAGGGGCATGAAGAGCGAACCGATGGCGCGGAGGAAGGTGGCGGCGACGAGGGAGCGGCCGAGGGGCCCGAAGATCTCTGGCCGGCCCGCCAGCCATGCGCCGCCGAGCGAGGTTATCCCGCCGACGCCGAAGATGAGGCCAAGGACACCGGGCGAGAAGCCGACTTCCTCGTGTAGATAGAGGAGGAAGGCGACGCCAATCAGCCCGTGGGAAAGGTAGGCCAGGATGGAGACCGCGGCGAACGTGCGCAAGATTGGCTGGCGGAGTACGTAGCGCATCCCTTCGCGGGCCTCGCGGAGGACGTGGTCGCGCTCGTGGACGGGCGCGGGCGGCGGCTCGGGCCTGCGGATGCGGGCGAGGAAGAAGGCGGAGAAGAGGAACGACACCGCATCGACGAGGACCGCGCCGGGGCCGCTGAGGAGCTGGACGAGCCAGCCGGAGATGCCGAACGAACCAGCCTCGGCGACTGAGGCGCTGGCGGCGAGCTTCGCGTTGCCCTCGACGAGTTCGTCCCGCGCGACGAGCGTCGGCAGGTAGGCCTCGTAGGCGACGTTGAAGACGACGTTCAGGGTGCTCGTGACGAGGAGGACGGCGGCGAGCTGGGAGAGGGTGAGTAGATCGAAGACGGCGGCCAGGGGGACGCTGCCAAGGGCGAGGGCGCGGAGGATATCGGCGGCGATCATGAGCGGGCGGCGGGCGAGGCGATCGGCCCAGACGCCGGCGAAGATGCCGACGGCGAATGCCGGGACGATCTCGCAGGCGGTGAGGATGGCGAGTTCGATCGCGCCGGCGTCGAGCCAGATGAGGGCCGTGAACTTCATGGCGAGGCCGCCGATGAGTGAACCGAAGATCGAGATCGTTTCGCCGGCCCAGAGGCGGACGAAATCGGGGTGTTTCCAAAGACCGTTGAAGCGCGGTTTCACGCGGAGAAGCCTTTCGGTGGTGCGGGACACGGATGCGCCCGGTAGTCAGCGGCGGACACGGGGAACCGGCCCGGAGACGTGGCGTCTCCCGGAACGCGGCGAGGGCGGCGGCGCCGGTTGGGGGCGCGGGACCCTCTAGGCCGTGATGGTGGTGATGCCGGTGCGGTTGCTGACCTTCATTTCGCTGGCCTCTTCGGGGGAATCGTACGGGTCACGCGGAGATGATGCGAGAGACAGCCTGGCGGGTGGCGATTCCCGCGGACGCACGATGGCCGGATGGAGAGCGGTGGCGCGGAAGCGTGTCGAGCAGCCCGGCGTGTCCGCTCCCGTGTGGTCGCGGTCCTGTGTGGGTGGGGGCGGTTGGTGGGCGGGGTTGGGGGCGGGCGGGGCAGGGTTCGAACAACCCGCGCCCGCTGAGGGGCGCGACTACCCTGGGGCATGGCGTGGGTCGGGGCGGTGTCGGGCGGTCTGGGGTGACCGCTCCCGTGTGGTCGCGGTACTGTGCGACTGGGGGCGGTGCGTGCGGGGTTCGAGCGTAGGCGGCCCCGGTGGGCCGCGGCTACAGTGCGGATGGGGCGGGCGGCGCGGAAGCGTGTCAAACCCGGGGTCCGGGGGACGGCATTCAGCCGTCCGTGCCGTCAAAGGGTGAGCGATATCCCTTTCGGATGAAACGCCTGATAGCCGCGCGCCCGCTGGTCCGCTGCATTGCTCCAGGCCATGGTGGTCTCGGTGAGATAGTTGAAATGCAGCCGGGGCTTGCCCGGGCCGGCGTGCTCCGTCAACAGCAGCTCCAGTGCGCGCGCATGTGGATGGCGAAACACGACGCCGCTGGTGGACACGAGGTAGTGCTGGGAGCGTAGTTTGCGCAGCAGCGTCGGAGTAATGTTGGCGACGCTACCGTGGTGCGCCAGCTTGAAGCCCGTGAGCGAGAGCCGCTGGCCCTGGTCCGTCAGCAACCGGTCCACCGAGGCTTCGAGGACGGACGGCCAGGCATCGCCCGTGAGCAGAAAGCGAACGTTTGGCTTTACCTTTGGATATTCGAGCAGGATCGCGATGCTGCTGCCATTCGCCAGGCTGCCATCGCCGCCGAACGGCGCATCCGCACCGGCTTCGCCTTCGCCACCACCCAGCGTGTCGTCGAGGTCGGCGGCCAGATCGTGGCCCCGCGGGTCGGGAAGCTCTGAGCGGACCTCGGTGACCTCGACTTCCTCGCCGAGCACATCGCCTAGCGGGCGGAGGTTTCGGGCCTCCGCAAGCTTTCGCCGGAGAGCATCAACATCTCCCGATGAGACCCGACCGGCGCGCAACTCGTCCGCCCAGTGATCCTTTAGGGCAAGAAGCCGCTCATGGTCAGGGGAGACCAGCGTCAGCCGGCAATCGCCCGGGAGGTCGATCACGGGCAGCTGGCCTGCCCCGGGGTCGATTGCGGCGACCGCGTCGGGGAGGCCGGTGTTCCATACGCGCTCGCCAGTCCGCTGTTCGTAGTCCGCGATGAGCATTCCAAGCATTTCGCCCTGCAGTGCACCGAGCGGCTCACCCGCCGGATCAAAGACCTTGTTCAGCTGATCGCGCCCGTTGAACCAGATGCGATCGAAGTGACAGTTCAGCGTCTCGGCGTCTTGCAGCAGGCGGATGACCCCTTCGATGTGGTCGCCGTCGATGTGGGTGATGACGAGCAATTCGAAGCGACGGTTATGGGCGGGAAGGTGCAGGATGCGTTCGCGCAGTGCCGGGTAGGTGTGCGCGGGGCCACCATCGATGAGGATGCGCCGCACCTCCCTCGCTGTGCCGTATTCAATCCAAAGGCAATCGCCATGAGCGGCGGGCAGCATTTCGATGCGAAACATGAGTCATCCCTCGTGTGAAGCTTATGGGTTGCCGGCCGGCGGCCGGGGAGTGAGACGCCACTCCGCATCGCCGAGCGCGACCAGGCAGAGCGCCATAAGGTAGCCGCGCGCGAGCATGCCGCGGCGCACGCGGCGCATGATCGTGCCGAAATCGACCTGGGGATCATCGACCGCGACGAGCTGAGCGACCAGTTCTCGCGCCAGCGGCGCGGCGTGGCGGCCGAGGATTTGGGCCAGCGTCCCGAGCACGATGGACGCGTGTTGCTGCTGAATGCGACGCGTGATCTGGACATAGCCCGTTTCTGTCTGGGCGCCGGTCTGGCAGCCAAGCAGCAACACGATCGGCCCGGGGTCGCGACCGTCCAAATTCACGTACTGTCTGTCGATCTGCGCGCGGCTCAACTTTCCAAGATCCTCGGACAACCGCTGATCGCCGATTTCCAGATAGTCGAGCGCGTCCTGTATGCCGTGGTGCGGGAGGAGCAGCAACAGCGATGGTTGCTCCTGCAGTGCCTTCCTCCATTGGCTCCAGTCTTCGGCCAGGAAGAGACGGGCGAAACTCTGCCGCAGGATCTCCCGCGTTGCCTTTCTCTCGCCCTCGGGAACGAGGTGGCTGCTGGCGAAGGCGACGGAATCGATGACCGGGAGGCTGCGCCGCTCTAGAACCGGCGCCGACGCCGACCCAGCATCGCCCGGGCCGACGCGTTCGATGATCTTGCGAAGCGACCAGAAGCCGAACGGGCAGATGACGGGCGCGCTGCCGCGATGCGTCTCGGGCGCCGAGACGCTACAGGTTGGACACACGCCACCCTCGGACTTCAACGCCAGCAGCCCGTCCGCGCAAAGCCGTGCCTCGCTGACCGGGTAGCCACCGTCGTAGACGAATTCCAGGGGCACGTCGTTATCGGGCTCGAGGTTCAGCACCTGGATACGTTCGCCCGGATCCGTGAACCCCTGATCAATGAGCTGGTTGTACAGCCCCGCCCCGTGGCGTGCCATGTCGCGCAAGAGCTTGCGAACATCCGGATCATCCGCGTCGAGCACATCTTCCTCACGCAGACCCGAACCTTCCTCGGGGTTGGCCGGACCCTGGGCCGCATGCCGCCGCCGGACGACCAGCTTTTCGGTGGCGAAGAGCGTTTCGTTCAGCCACCTGATCGCGACTTCGGCATCGGCCAGGTCGAAGTGTCTCCCGCCCTCGCCGCCGAATATGCGCAGGCTGGAAGGCGCTGGCGGGGCGGCGTCCTGGGCCAGACGCGGGCGGTCATCGCCGAAGACGAACGTGGCATCCACCAGCTGGCTGTCCGCCAGTTCAATCACCTCGCGACGACTGGCCTGAACCCGAATCCGTAGCTCGTTTTGCGGTCCTTCCGCCTCCTGGGGTGCGAGGACGAACGCCTCCACGCGCACGACTTCGAAGACACGGCCGCGGTAACGGAACATGACCTCGGCACCGACGAAGCGCTCACCCTCGGGAACATGGATGTGCAGATCACAATCGCCGCTCCGGGCTGTACGTTCGGCTGGCAGCAGCATCGGCTTGCTGTCGGTGTGGTCCGCCCCGCTCCCATCCCGCCAGCACAGCTGCACCGTCAGCGACAAGCCTCCGGTGGGGATGGATACGTTCGGAATGGGTTCGTCGGCGGCGGCGGCATCCGTCTCCGGCAGTCCAATCCAGCAGCGGATGACGTTATCTTCGCTGCCGACGAAGGTACGACGCCGCTTTCCATCGTGCAGGATGCGCGCGTTGACCGTGCGCCGCTCAACTTCAGCCTGGGGCTCATCCTCGGGCGCCTCCGCGGCGGACTGGGGCATGTCGTCGATCAGTTCGCCGCGGCCGAGGAGCGGGCCGCCACCACCGATCCCCGAACCGCGATACGGCGAGCCCCCTCGACCGCTCTGACAATCCGCTGCTGCACCGAGGAGGCCGAGGATCCGCAAGCGCTCGCCGCTCGTGCGATCCTGCATCAACAAGGCGGTGAATTCTTCGGTCAGATGGTCCACGTGGTCGCGGGCAACGATCCAGGCCAGCTGGAGGTCATCAAGGGCGGGGCGCTCCGCGCTCAGCTGCGCCGCGACGAGATGGGCCACGGGCCAGTCGTCCGCCGCGGGGCAACGCACGATCACGTTGATAATCTGGTTACCCAGGAACGAGTGCGCATCCGCTCCGGGAGTCAGCGCATGCGCCCGTCGATTGCCTTCGGCAACCACATCCCGGACGAGTCCGGGAACGTTGTCCGCGGGCAGATACGTCAGGACATCCAGATCCGGCCTGGGGTGGCCCTGCTCGAAGAGCGCTTCCGGCAACCGCGCGCGAACGGCGAGGGCCTGGTTCAGCTGGTCGGACGACGGCGTGGGCGGCGGCGCCGGCAGATCGACGGGCGACTGTCCCTCAGCCGACACGAGCGGCGTGCCCTCGGCGTCGGCAATCCCTGTGGCCGCCCAGACGGTGAGGCGCAACAGGCGCTGCGTGGCATGGCCGGGCTGCAGGGGCGCGGGTGTGGCATCCAGCCGGGCGAGCATCTCCAGGAGGTGTGCGCGCATGAGCGCCGGCTCAGGCCGGATGCGCGCAACCTCATCATAGGCCGTCCACGGACTGCCCCAAAAGAGATCGGGCTCAGGCGCCTCGCCTGAAAAGAAGGCATCGAGCGGCCCGAACTCGCCGAGCCGTGCCACCACCAATGCGTGCCAGTACGGGGCGCTGGGCGACCCGTGCGGCAAGGGCACATCGTCAAGAGTGATCACTTCCTCGACCGGCATGGCGGCCAACGATCTGAAGTCCGCGAGGCCCCCACGCCGTGCGTCTTCAAGAATCGGCACGACCCTGAACGGGTCGCCAGCCTCGTCGAGCGAAGCCGCAACGACGTCCCTGTCGGGCTCGTCCGGGTCCTGCGCCATGCGCCTCAGGTGCTCGCGAAGGGAACGTAACGGAATTCGGACGGACACGGCAAGCGCATCGCGGCGCGCAGGCGACCCGAATGGTTCTGAGGCAACGATCTCCGAGGTTACGTCGGCAAGGCGCGACCACGCGTCCCGGCCAAGCGGAAAGCGCGAGGCCGCGTCCACGAGGGCAACGCGCACCGAGACATCCCCGTCATCAGTGGTGGCGGACAGCAGCGCAACCAGGGAGTTGGC
The DNA here is from genome assembly GCA_031390305.1 of Thermoflexaceae bacterium. Taxonomy (GTDB): domain Bacteria; phylum Chloroflexota; class Dehalococcoidia; order Tepidiformales; family Tepidiformaceae; genus JANMTH01. The sequence goes on along the minus strand of JANMTH010000237.1, from coordinate 5,215 downwards.
CTGAAGTTGCTCACCCATGCGGTGCCTCCGGCGGGGATGGGGCGTCCCGTGAATCGTGCTCGCGAGTATCGGGGCGAATGTGTGCAGTCGTCTTCCGGCGACGAACCTCACGCGACATCATCCCTACGTCCGCCCCGATCGCAAAGCGATCTCCCGCAGGATATCGCCGGGCAGGGTGAAGCCGGCAGGCAGACCGATGCCAGTGAAGTACGCAGCCAGGTCCGGTTGGGTGGCGAGATACTGGATCACATTCAGAGGCCGGTACTGCTCCAGTTGCTCGTGCTCGGCCGGGTCGGCGGCCATCCGATGAAACACCGACCGGTCAACCGAAAGCTTCGCTTCGGCCGCAAACCCGGTGAGCGAGCGGACGCCCTTTCCGCGCCGAAAGCGGAGCGCATCGAGGAGTTCGTAGTACCACTTCGTCGATTGGTTGAGCTTCGCCTGGGGGTAGGCGCGGTAGTGCCCCAAAAACGTGTCGTCCAGGACGAGTCCGAGGCCTCCCGCCTCCCGAAGCATCCAGCGCAGGGGAATGTTGGCCAGACCGTCGCGCACATACCCTCCGCCGACATTGGAGTGCACGCCGGCGAACCACCGCTGCTCCAGCGTTTGGCCGGCCAGATGGTCGTGCCAGATCTCAGGGCGGAAGTCGTAACGCCGCTCGTCGATTGCCAGCGCCTGGCGCGCGTTCTTGACGCACCGCGCAGGCGTGTGACCCGCATGGAATGAGCGCTTCGGGCCGGTCGTCTCCTTCCGCGCCTTAAAGCGGCCGCCCAACGACATCACCGTATCGAAGACGCCGAGCATGGTGACTTCGACCGGCGTCAACCGGCCAGCTGGCGAATCCCCTCCCGCCGTCTTGACCGCGGCCGGGTCAGCCGTTCCCGCTGAATTGATGTAGGCCTGAAAGTAGAGCGGGACGAAGTACGCGTCGCTCTTCACCGGGACTCCGCCCATCCAATCGATAAAGCGCGTGAGAGCCTGCGCCTGGGCCGCGCCCCGGCTGAAGCCAAACACGAAGACCTGATCTCCGAGCTGGTAGTTGTTCACAAGGAAGGTGGCGGCCTCCTCGACGTTCGCCTCGAAACCGGCGCCCCACGGCCCTCCCAGGTTCGCGTCGGCCTTTCGCAGCAGCGCGTTCGCGAAGCCCGGGTAGGTCCCCAGCGCGCCCACGCCGCTGTCGTAGTAGCTCACCTGGACCACGGAGTTCTGAGCATCGAAGGGCACGACGGCGCGGCAGACCTTGAGCGCGTTGGAGGGTTTCAAGACCTTCGTGCCGTCCTCCCGAAGCTTCACCTGGTACGGGTTGTTCCACGTGCCATCCATGCAGATCACAATGCGTCGATGCTCGCTCATGACTGCCTCCAGTTCCACGATGGTGAGCGGCGCAAGTATAGGCTTCGCACTCGGCCACGTCTGTCGCCTGTCTCACACAACCAGCCGCCTGCTCAAGCGCCCCTCGCCTGGCGCGACTTCACTCCGGGCTGGCGCCGAAGAGGCTATCGAGGAGATGGGCCGGATCCGGCAGCGAGGGCTGCTCGGGTGGGGCCGCCTCGATGTAGGCCCGCGAGGCCATGAGGAGCCACGGGCACCGGCGGCATTCAGTGCCAAATTCGAACTCACGGACTTGCGCTGTTTCCAATTGATGATATTGTCTACTGACAAACTCATGAATAAACTACAATCGCCCAATTCACGGTGGGTGCGGGAGATGCTCGCCCCGGACGGCGCAACCGTAACGCCGGCCGAGGAGGAGGTCCTCACCGAGGTTCTGAAGTCGCTCCGGCGGCTCCGTCACGGGAGCATCGCGCTCGCCGTGCAGGATGGCCGCGTGGTCCAGATTGAAACGACGGAGAAGCGGCGGCTATGAACTGTACCAACGGCCGTTAACGGCGCTGCGAACACAACGGCTGACCAGTCAACTGGAGGCCCCACGGATCCGTCCGCGGGGCCTCTTCACGTCTCAGCACGGCAAGTCCCGGCGGAGGAATCCCCATGAAGTCTCGAACCTGGCAACTCTCCCTTTCGGCCTCGGTAGCTATCGTCGCCTACCTCCTCGCCGCCTGCGGCGGCGGCGACGCCGGCATCCGCGCGACGGCTACGCCCACCCCCGCTGGCGAGGTCACTGCCCCGGCCGCGATCAACACGCCCTCCGGCCCGCTGACGCTACGGCTCGGATACTTCCCCAATATCACTCATGCGCCAGCGCTCATCGGCGTGAGGGATGGGATCTTCGCGAACGAACTGGGACCGAATGTCAAACTGGAGTCGAAGACCTTTAACGCTGGCCCGGCGGTGATCGAGGCGCTGTTCGCGGGGGAGATCGACATCTCCTACATCGGGCCCAACCCCGCCATCAACGGCTTTGTTCAATCCGATGGCAAGGCTCTGCGCATCATCGCTGGCGCGGCCAGTGGCGGCGCGAGCCTCATCATCCGCACTGACCGCAACATCAACGCCCCCGAGGACTTCGCAAACAAGAAGATCGCTACACCTCAACTCGGAAACACGCAGGATGTGGCGTTGCGCACCTGGTTGGCGGACCACGGGCTGAAAGCGAAGGAGAAGGGTGGCAACGTCACCATCCTCCCTACCGAGAACGCGACGACGCTCACACTCTTTCAGAAAGGCGACATCGACGCCGCCTGGGTGCCAGAGCCATGGGCGACGCGCCTCCTGCAGGCTGGCGGCAAGGTCTTCCTCGATGAGCGGACACTCTGGCCCGATGGCAAGTTCGTGACGACCAACGTGATCGTCCGTAGCGCCTTCCTCGAAAAGAACCCCGAGGCGGTCGAGGCCTTCCTCCTCGGACATGTCAAGGCAGTACAGGCGATCATCGCCGACCCGGAGAAGTCGAAGGCGACGGCCAACGCGGCCATCAAGGGGATAACGAACGCGGCGCTCGCCGGGGACGTCATCGACGCCGCCTGGATGAATCTCGAATTCACGTTCGACCCTCTCCCCGCCACGCTACGAGCTTCCGCCGAATCGGCCTACGACCTCGGCTTCCTCGGCAACAAGAGGCTGGACCTGACGAACATCTACGCGCTCGCGCCGCTGAACCGGGTGCTCGCGTTCCTCAAGATCTCGACGATCAAGGACCAATGAGATGACGATAGCGATCAGACAGCGGACGATCGGGCGGCCCCAGACCGAGGCCGGGAACGAGGTGTCGCACTCGCCAGCGATGCCGGGGGTGGCGCTCGCGATCGAGGGCGTGTTCAAGCGCTTCACTACCCGCCGCCAGGACACCGTGGCGTTGCGGGATATCAACCTGACCGTGAACGACGGTGAGTTCGTGTGCCTGCTGGGACCCTCTGGCTGCGGCAAGTCCACGCTGCTCAACGTCATCGCGGGGTTCGAACCGCCGCCCTCTGGCCGGATGCTCGTCGCCGGTAAGCCGGTCGCCGGCCCTGGCCGCGACCGCATCGTCGTCTTCCAGGAGACGGCGCTCTTCCCCTGGCTCAACGTCCGCGCGAATGTCGAATTCGGGCTGAAACTTGCGGGCGTAGGCCGCGGTGAGAGGCGGGACCGGGCCGACTTCTACCTCAAGCTCGTTGGCCTCGAACGGTTTCACAAGGCACTCGTGCATGAGCTCTCCGGAGGCATGAAGCAACGCGTCCAGATCGCGCGCAGCCTCGCCGTTGACCCGGCCATCCTTCTCATGGACGAACCCTTCGCGGCTCTCGACGCGCAAACGCGAGACGTACTCCAGGAGGAGCTTCAGGCGATCTGGCAGCGCACGGGCAAGACGATCGTCTTCGTTACACACAACGTGCGCGAAGCCGTGCTCCTGGCCGACCGCGTGATCGTGATGTCTCCTTCGCCCGGGCGGATCAAGCGCGAGATCACTATCGGTCTCGAGCACCCTCGCAGCCCGGACTCACACGCCGTCGTGGACCTTGCGGCGGATATCCGCGATGAACTTCGCAACCCGGAACACGAGGCCGCCGAGCCGGGGAAGCGGTGGACGATATGAGCGAGGTCACCCGATCCGGTAGGGGCGCCGCCCGGTATGCTCGCGTTCCCTGGCGGGCCGTCCGCATCTTCCTCTTCTATGTCGGCCTCCTCGGGGCGTGGACGCTCGTTGCCGAGGCGGAAATCTGGCCCTCATACACCTTCCCGGGGCCAGAGGAGGTCTGGTGGTCGCTCAGAAACGCGGCCGAGGATGGCGTTCTTTGGGAGGCGATCCGGACGACGATGGGGCGCATGGCCCTGGGCTATGGGCTCGCGATCACCGTGGGCATCGTCGTGGGCATCGCTATGGGCAAGCTGAAGTGGGTCGATGAGACTCTCGGCAGCCTCGTCCTGGGCTTGCAATCGCTCCCGAGCGTTACCTGGTTTCCGCTGGCCGTGCTCTGGTTCGGTCTGAACGAGAACGCCATCCTCTTTGTGACCTTCATGGGCTCGGTGAACTCGATAGCGATCTCGTCGCGAGCGGGCGTGCTTGGGATACCGCCGCTGCTCGTACGTGCCTCGAGTATGTTCGGCGGGCGCCTCTGGCAGCGCTACCTGTACGTGGTGCTCCCGGCCATGCTCCCTTCGATGGTTCAAGGGCTCAAGCTCGGCTGGTCGTTTGCATGGCGCTCGCTGCTGGCGGCCGAGTTGCTCTTCGTCAGCCTCAGCCTTGGCCACCTACTCAGTGTCGGCCGCGACCTCAACGACGTCTCGCAGGTCGTCGCAATCATGGGTGTGATAGTTGCGCTGGGTATGATCATGGACCGCGTCGTCTTCGGGCGGCTGGAGCACTGGGTGAACGATCGCTGGGGCCTGGCGCGGGGCTGATCGATACGTAGGCGCGTAACGCGGGCTGAGAACCCGAGACGCCGCATTGAACAGGCGCGCCGCGGCTTCTCTGCTTCAGCTCTCGTGATGCGCACAAACCCGCCTTCCCACCGGTACCGGTGAGCGAGGCGATGCGGGGAGGGTCCCTCTCCGGTAGCCTCCCGATCGTCGGGTTCACTCCCTCCGCCGTCATCGAGGCGGGAGGGCTGCTATCGGATGGCCTCCTGCTCCGGACGCAAGTTGCGCTAAGCCGGCTACGCAGCGCTAACAACTGCCGTAACGGCGGAGGCAGCCGGCCGCCCGCAGACGTGAGACGCCCTCGTGGCGGTCTGCTGGCCGTCCTTGTCTTCGATGCCCGGGTCCTTGGCGGCCACCTGGCCCGACGTCTGTCCTCCGAGGGCCCGGTCCGAGAAGCGATTGCTGACCGCGAGCG
>JANMTH010000615.1:0-3399 GCA_031390305.1 Thermoflexaceae bacterium | reverse complement strand
TCGAGTTTCGCCAGCTGGTCCTCGGTGATCCGCCCGTTGGTGGTGGAGCGGATGACGCCTCCGGGATCGACCAGGAGCGTGCGCGGCAGGCCCGCCACCCGGTAGGCGACGCTAACCTCGCCGTCCGCGTCGAGAGCAATGGGATAGGTGACATCGAACTGCCCGGTGAACTTCGCCGCGACTTCGGCCGATTCCTGCTGATTCACACCGATGACGACGAGCGTCTGCCGGTGGCGTTCGGCGAGGCGCTGGAGGTCGGGCGTTTCCTGCCGGCAGGGGCCGCACCAGGAGGCCCAGAAGTTCACGACCACCCACTTCCCGCGGTAGTCCGAGAGCCGCACCGTCGTTCCATCGGGCGTGGCGAGCTTGAAGTCGGGGGCGGCACGCCCGTCCTGGGCGGCGGGCGGCTGGCCGGTGGGGTTCAGGGCGGCGGCCAGCTCGACGATCCCGAGGCCCTTGGTGCTCACGTTGCCGGCGTCGTCGCTCCCCCGGATTTCGAACCACCAGATAGCCACGCCAACGGCCAGGACGATGAGCGCGGCGATGCCCAGGGTGGAGCCGGCGCCCGTGTACTCGCGGCGGCGGGTGTAGCGTTCCTCGGGCGGGGCGTCGTCGTCCGGATCGACATCGGGCATGGCGGGGGCAAGGGTACCACCGGGCCGCCGGAGGCGCGGTCAAGGGGTTGAGGGAATGGCGGCTGGCCAGGGCGCGACTGGCGTGGAGAGAGCCTGGCGAACGAGCTGGAGGACCTCATTCCACGCATCCTCGAACGGGATGAAGTCCGAACCGAGGTCCGCCTTCAGCTCTTCGTACCCGTACGCTGCCCGTCTCCTGGCTTCGTCACCGAACGACTCGAAGGTCACGGCGATTTCTCGGGCAGCACACTTGGCGACGAGGTACTGGTGGATCTTTCGCGGATCGAGGTCGTTTCGATCAACGCGAGCCGCTCGTGCAACGTCGTAGACGTCCTGGGGCCTCTGCCGATTGCGGGTAACTTGCTGTAGTGTCGCCCGAAGCTTCTCAGCGACAATGTCGTTCAGCGTACACATCTTGATAGTCGCGTTCTCGCCAGAGAAATTGACGAGGACTGTTTCACATACGAGGTCGTTGAAGCTGATCTCCACGGGGACGGCCGTTGGCGAGGGGCGTGGCGATTCGAGAAAATCGGCGAAGTAGCGATCTCCGGGCAGCTGGTAGCCGACGTTCAACTGATAGGTCGGGCGTGTCCGTTCGGGGTTCGGCGGGTTCCGGCGCGTGCTCGTGACTTTGCATTTGATGCCCAGTTGAACGGATCGTTCGCGTACGGCGCGGTCGATCCGTGCCCGGAGCGTTTCGGAATCTTCCTCGAGGTCGAGCGCGGTGAAGTCAAGATCCAGCGTGCTTCTCGGATACTGGTAGGCGAAGCGAAGGGCGTTGCCACCCTTGAAGGCGAGCTGCCGGGCGAAGTCGGCAGCGGCGAAAGACTCCAGGATCACGAGCTGCACGAAACGCTGACGAGCTTCGCTCAGGGTCGTCCGGTTCGCCACCGCCCATGAGGAGATCTCATCGAGCCCAAGCGGATAGAGACGCGCCTCCGGAGCTTCGTCACTCATCCAGCACACCGAGCACTTCAGGAGGGACGTTGAGGGAGAGATTCCAGGCCGGGTTGAACTCTGGCGAGTACGGCGCGCTCGCCAGTAGGCGGAGAGAGCTTCCGCGTTGCTTCGCTGCCCTCCAGAGGGTGAGGTCCGGGTGCGCCTGGCCGAGGCGTTCAACGAGGTAGCCGATTCGCTGCCTCATCACCGGTCCCTCCAGGGCTCCATAGGCGACTAGCCTGTTCAGGTCCCAACGATCGGCGGCGGCCCGCCACGCCTTCAACACCGCTGTGATGCCATGGGCCTTTCGGGGGGAGCGCAGGACATCGATGACCGTTCTTTCTACGTTAGTCACGTATATGCTCGCTCCGTCGCGCGAAGCGACCTCGACGCCCCGGTCGTGCCTCTGCCGGTCCCAGAGTACGGCAACGTTGTGCGCCTCAGGCGGTTGCTGCCCGTGAGGGAGCGAGAGATCCAACCAGTCGTCGGCCGTGGTGCCGATGGGCAGCCGGGCCGTGGGTGCGTCGGCGACGCTGGCGTACATCCGGTTCGGGACGATGTCCGTGAGTCCGTGCAGGGCCAGGGCGGTCAGGTACGAAAAGAAGCATGTGGGGTTCGCCTCCTGGATGATCTGTTCGTCGGGAAGGGCCAGCGACGCCGAGTATGGGCTGACAACGAGGTAAATGCCGCGCAACCCGGCGATCGGCTCGAGGTCCTGGCGATCGATCAGTCGCCGGATGAGGGCGCGGCTGAGGCTTATCGGTGGAAGCGGGCGGTCGAAAGTTGAGGCGATGGCCGCCCGCCGAAGTAGAATGAGCACGCGCCAGTCCGCCACGACCTTGCGGCGTTCGATGGCGAGCGTCTTCAAGACCTGAGCTGCTTCCTGGTCAAGGTTCGGCATGTGGCTGTTCCCCCGGTCGAGCCTACCAGGAAGCGGGACTCTAGGACGCTCGAAGGAGCTGTAAATGCCACTTCATCCAAGCATGTACCGTCCTCAGGACGGTACATGCTTGTTCTGAGCTTGTCAAGCACGGTTGTCGGTCTCCAGTTGTCACGGGTTCAGGGATAGGGTTCGATCTCGAATCCACCGTTGCTGATAACCTATCCGGGGCCTGGAAAGGAGCGGCACCTCATGCGACTCCCTGTTGATCCCCCGGCGTCCCATACCCACCCTCGCCCGCGTACAATCCGCCCCATGCAGTACGACGACATCATCATTGGCTCCGGGTCGGCCGGCGCGGTCATCGCCGCCCGGCTGAGCGAGGACCCGGCCCGCGCCGTCCTCCTCCTCGAAGCCGGCCCGGACTATCCGACCGTGGAGGCCATGCCCAGCGACCTCCTCAAGCCGTGGGTCTCCTGGAAGGACCACGATTGGGGCTTCGTCGCCGAGGCCGTGCCCGGGCGGGAGATCCGCCTCCACCGTGGGAAGGTGGTTGGCGGCTCCAGCGCCGTCAACGGCACCATCGCCCTCCGCGGCGTCCCGGGCGATTTCGCCGATTGGGTGGCCATGGGCAACGGCGACTGGTCCTACGAACGCGTCCTGCCCTACTACCGCCGCCTCGAGACCGACCCCGAGGCCGGCGACTTCCACGGCACCACCGGCCCAGTCCCGATTGAGCGCCCGCAGCCGGGCGAGTGGCAGCCGATCCAGCGGGCCTTCTACGAGGCCTGCCGCGCCGACGGGTTCCCCGATTCCTGGGACCAGAACCTGCCCGACGCCACCGGTGTCGGCCCCTGGCCCCGCAACCGGCGCGCTGGCGACCGCGTCTCCACGAACATCGCCTACCTCATCCCCGCTCGCGGCCGCCTGAACCTGACGATCCGG
>JANMTH010000197.1:0-1529 GCA_031390305.1 Thermoflexaceae bacterium | reverse complement strand
CCCGGAGATCCAGCAGGCGCTCCCGAAGACGATCTCGATAGCGATGTTCACGGTCATCTTGACGGTGATCATCGGGATTCCAGTGGGCGTTATTTCGGCGGTGAAGCAGGGGACATTTGTCGATTACTTCCTGAGATTCTTCACGGTCGCGGGTCTCTCGGTTCCGGCGTTCTGGCTAGGTACACTCTTGGTGTTGCTGCCGGTACTCTGGTTCGATTGGACGCCACTGGCGAAGGACTACAAGAGTTTCACCGAAAATCCGATCCAGAATATCAGGATCATATTCTGGCCGGCGCTTACTCTCGCGATATCAAGTTCGGCGTACCTTTCGCGAATTGTGCGTTCCAGCATGATCGACAATCTGTACTCCGATCACGTTCGAACCGCTCGGGCGAAGGGCCTGCACGAACGCGTGGTGGTGCTCCGCCACGTTCTCCGTTGCTCCATGGTCACGGTGCTTACGCTCATTGGCATCCAGTTCGGGGCCGTCCTCGGTGGTTCTGTCATCATCGAACAGATCTGGGGCATCCCGGGTATGGGTACGATCAGCCTCCAGGCGGTGAACAAGCAGGACTACCGCGAGGTCCTCGCCGTGACGATGATCTTCGCCACGATGTTCATCGCTATTACGCTCGTCATCGACGTGCTCTACGCCTACGTCGACCCACGGATCAGGTACTAACGAATGGCACAGGCAACCGCAGCCGCTTCTATCGCTGTCCTCCCCGCGCCCGGGTTCGCGTCGCGCCAGTGGAGGGGTTTCACGCGCTTCCTTCGCACCCAGCCGTTGGGCGTCCTCGGCCTGGTGATCATCGTGATCGTGGTCCTGGCGGCGGTGTTCGCCGATGTGATCGCGACCGCTGACCCGACATCGACGAGCGTCGATATCCTGGAGAGCCCCAGCGGTGACCACGTCTTCGGGACGACGCGGCAAGGGAAGGACGTGTATTCGCGCGTCGTCCACGGCGCCCGTGTTTCACTGGAAGTGGGCCTGGCGACGGTGCTCATCAGCGTCGTCGGCGGCACCGTCCTCGCACTGGTCGCGGGCCATTTCGGTGGCTTTGTCGATCAGGCCATCAGCCGCGTAGCGGACGTGCTCATAGCGTTCCCGAGCATCCTCTTCGCGCTCACCCTGGCGACATCGTTGGGCAAGGGGCTGACGACGTTGGTGATCGCGATCAGCATTATCTTCACGCCGGTGATCATGCGGATAATGCGGGGCGCCGTCTTGCAGCAGCGGAGTGCGCAATACGTTGAGGCGGCCCGCGTGCTCGGCGCCAACGAGTACCGGATCATCTTTCGCCACATCCTCCCGAACTTGATCGGGATCGCCATCGTGACCGCGAGCGCCACCCTCCCGGCGGCCATCCTGACGGAATCCGCGCTCAGCTTCCTTGGCGTGGGCGTCGGGCTTGGCGAGCCATCCTGGGGCAGCGACCTCGGCAACGAGTCCCGCCAGTACTTCCAGATCGCCTGGTGGATGGCGATCTTCCCGGGGATTGCGCTCAGCCTCACGGTGTTGGCGTTCA
>JANMTH010000183.1:0-1928 GCA_031390305.1 Thermoflexaceae bacterium | reverse complement strand
TGAGCGATTCGGCGGCGGCGGAGGCGGCGAAGGCGATGGGGATGGCGCGCGCTCCCTGGCTATCGAGGAGCAGGGCGATGAGCGTCGCGCGGCCGGCGAGCTGGGCGAGGTTGGTGAAGAGGGGCGTGCGCGTATCGCGCTGGGCGATGAGGGCGCGGGTGAGGATCTCGGTGGCGATATAGAAGGGAAGGGCGAGGGCGTAGACGAAGAGGATCCGGGCGGTGAGGGCGCCCGCTTCGGCCGTGAACTTGCCGTGTTCGAAGAGGATCTCGATGGCGCGGCCGCCGCCGATGGCGAGGGCTGCGGCCGCTGGAATAGCGAGGAGCATGCCGAAGGCGAGCGCGCGAAGTACCGTGCGGCGGACCTTCGGCCAATCGCCATCGGCCGCCTGCTGGGCGAGACGGGGGAAGACGGCCTGGCCGAGGGCAACGCCGAGCAGGGTGACAGGGAGGCCGATGAGGAGTGAGGCGTTGAGGATTGCGGCGAGCGCTTCGGATTCGCGGGCGCGGGAGGCGAAGGCGGTATCGATGATGAAGCCGGTGTAGCCGACGCCGACGGAGAGGCCGTTGGGGATGAGGAGGTGGACGACTTCGCGGAGGCGCGCGTCGTGGGGCGCCCAGGCGGGGCGCAGCTGTCGCCAACCACCATCGAGCAGCCCGGGAAAGACGATCGCGACCTGCAGGACGGCGCCGGCGACGACGCCGAGCGTGGGGCCGTAGATCCCGAGTTCCGGGTAGAGGCGGGTGGCGAGGACGCCGAGGATCAGTGTCACGTTATGTGAAACGGTGGAGAGCGCCGTGAGGAAGAACCGGCTGCGGCTGTTGAGGACGGCGAGGGCTACGCTGCCGACGGCGAGGACGAGGGGCTGGATGAGCATGATCCGCGTAAGGCGGACGGTGAGGTCGGTCTCGGGCCTATCGAAGCCGGGGGCGAGGATGAGCGAGACGAAGGGCTGCGCGAGCGTGAATCCGATGACGATGAGGACGGCGAAGGCGGCGAGGAGCGTAGTCAGAACGATCCGGGTGAGGCGGTGGGCGGCGGCGCGGCCGTCCTTGCTGGCCGTGGCGAGGAGGACGGGAATCATGGCCGCGGAGAGCGCCCCCCCGGCGACGAGGCCGAAGAGCGTATCGGGCAGGCGGAAGGCGGCGTAGTAGGCGCTCGCTTCGGAGCCGGCGCCGAACTCGGCGTTGAACAACGACTGGCGGACGGCGCCGAGCATGGCCGAAATGAGGAAGGCGGTGGCCAGGGTCGCGGTCGCCTGGGGAATCGTCAGCTCGCGGAGGAGGCGGCGGCCGGAGCGGGGCGGCCGGCCACCGGCGATGGCAGGCTCCGTCCAGACCGGTTCGAGGCGGGCCGAGGGGTGGGCGAAGGAGGCGAGGGGAGGCTGGGGCGCCTCTGGCCGTCCGCCAGACGGCGCCCCGGGATCCTCGGTATCGGTGCGCTCGGCCATCCGGGAGATGAGACTCCCCGGAGGCCTTTCAGGGAACTGCACACGGTAGACGCAGAGGCGCGTTAGACGCAGAGGAGCGGAGGAGGCGGCGGGAGGATCTTCTGCCCGGCTCAGCTTCTCTGAGCCTCTGGGTCTCGTTGGTCCGGGCGGCCGCTGGATATTGCCTTCCAACACACTCCGAAGATGATTCGCGGCCGGGCGATCTTCCCTCACCCCCCAACCCCCTCTCCCTCCGCGGAGGGAGAGGGGGAGAGACTGTTGGCAGACTCAGGATCTCGCGCCAAATTTCTTGACCAAGTCCTAGTTCGCGTTCGTCTTGACGAAGGCGAGGATGCGGGTCCAGGCGTCGTCGCAGGCATCCTTCCACTGGTCGGCCGTGCGGTCGAAGAAGCTGTGAGGGGCGCCGGGATAGGTGATGAGCTCGTGCGTCACGCCGGCGGCGGTGAGAGCTTCGTCGTAGGCCTGGATATCGGGGGCA
>JANMTH010000150.1:0-2287 GCA_031390305.1 Thermoflexaceae bacterium | reverse complement strand
ATCGTCTTCGTCAGTGGTAGCTTCGGCAGCCTCCTCGTCTTCGCCCTCGGCGGCGAAATCCTCGGCGTTGGAGAGGCACCTTCGTCCAGACTGCGGCCGGAGGGGAGTACAACAGCCGCGTCATCCTCGTGGCGGAGCGGTATGTGCCCTGTACCGGGCCGCGAATTCTGAGGCCATCGGCGCTTCGGAGCCCTTGAATTCCCGAAAATCGCTTGCTAAGATTAGAAAGGAGGAGTTTGCCCAAAACGCCCCGAGAATCGCGGGACGAAGCTCACCTCTTCCAAGGAAACGAGACCCACATGACCGAAGATACCCTTACGGGGACCGCTCCCTCTAGCGACGGCGCGCTCGTAGACAGCGTCCTCAGCCGCCTCTCCAACGCCGAGGATTTCGCCGCCGAGGGCGAAGACGAGGAGGCTGCCGAAGCTACCACTGACGAAGACGATGCCCAAACACCCGAGGAAGACGAAGAGGAGGAGGAAGCAGCCAACCTCGCCCTCCTCGCTGAAGAATCCGAAGGCATCGACGACCCGGTCCGCATGTACCTCCGCGAGATCGGCAAGGTCTACCTGCTCACGGCGGACGACGAAAAGCACCTCGCCCGTCAGATGGAAGAGGGCCTCCACCTCATTGCCATCGAAGAGGGCTACGTCGCCGCCTATGGCCACCCGCCCTCCGCGGCCCGCATCGCCGTTTCTCTGCTCGAGCAGTGGCAGGGACTGTTCCCCGTCTTCAAGGAAGCCAAGCGATTCCTGGACGACTATGACAAGCTTTCTACCCCGAAGTTCGATGAGAACGGGAACCCCGCCAAGCCGCCCAAGTGGCGCGCCGCCGGTACGCCCAAGCTCAAGAACCTCAAGTTCTCCGAAGTCCTCGCCGATTCGCAGTTCCGCGGCCTGATCGACGCCGAAATCGACACCGACTTTCGGACGCTCGTCGCCGCAAAGCTCAAGGGCACAGAGGAAGAAGCGCACCTCCGCGTCATCCAGCTCTCCATCGTCACCCATATCCTCACCCCGGACCTCGTTTTCCAGATGGGCGAAGAGGCTGGCGGCGAAGACAAGCTCGTCCCGCCGATCGATGGCCTGGTCGAAGAGATCGCCCCGCTCGAAGAAAAGCTGCGTTACCACTTCGACGCCGTCAAGCGAAACGGCACGAAAGCCACTCGCCGCCTTACTGAGGCCAACCTTCGCCTCGTCGTTTCGGTCGCCAAAAAGTACATCGGGCGAGGAATGTCGCTGCTCGACCTGATCCAGGAAGGCAACATCGGCCTTATCCGCGCCGTGGAGAAGTTCGACTACCGCAAGGGGTATAAGTTCTCGACCTACGCCACCTGGTGGATCCGCCAGGCCATCACCCGCGCGATCGCCGACCAGGCGCGCACGATTCGCATCCCCGTCCACATGGTCGAGACGATCAACAAGCTGGTCCGCGTCAGCCGCCGCCTCGTACAGGAGTACGGGCGCGAGCCGACGAGCGAGGAGATCGCCCGCGGGATGACCGAAAGCGGAAAGCCGGATTCCGCCGCCGCCTACACGCCGGAGCGTATCCGCGAAATCCAAAAGGTCTCGCAAGAGCCCGTCTCGCTCGAAACCCCGATCGGCGAGGAAGAGGACAGCCACCTCGGCGACTTCCTTGAAGACCCGACCGCTCTCGCCCCGGCGGAAGCCGCCAGCCAGCAGCTCCTGCGCGAGCAGGTCGAAGACGTCCTCGCCAGCCTCACGAGCCGCGAACGGCGCGTCCTCCAGCTCCGCTTCGGCCTCGAAGACGGCCGCAGCCGCACACTCGAAGAGGTGGGCCGTGAATTCGGCGTCACCCGCGAACGCATCCGTCAGATCGAAGCTAAGGCGCTCCGCAAGCTTCGCCACCCCAGCCGCAGCCGCAAGCTCAAGGACTACCTCGACTGAGACTGTCTCGACTGATCGTCGTCAACGGTTAGCACCGCCGAACATGAAGAAGGACCACCCTGCGGTGGCCCTTCTTCGTTGGCTGAGTTGAACGCTGGCTCCTAATTGCGGTCGAGGCTGTTCCGGTCGTCTGAGGAGACCAGCGCGAAGCTGGGCACCTCCCGCCGCGTGGGCCGCGAGGCCACCGTCGATGGCCCCGTCGCGTCAGCGGCGCGCTCAGCGTTCAGCGGCGTAACGCGCGAAACCGTCGCCCCAGGCGTTGTTGGGCTAGCGGCGGGTTCGGGCGTCTCGGCGGTGGGGCGGGCAGCCGAAGCGGCGGACGCCGTCTCGATCTTGCCACTCAGCGTTGCGCCCTCTTCCACCACGAGTGCACCGGCAAC
>JANMTH010000122.1:0-2574 GCA_031390305.1 Thermoflexaceae bacterium | reverse complement strand
GGGGACGGCGACGATCATCGAGCGGATGTAGGGTTGCGAGTCCCGAGTCCCGAGTCTCGAGTCTCGAGTCTCGAGTCTCGAGGGGGTGGCCCCACCGCGTCAATATGGGCGGCATCGTACCGCCGCCCACCAACACAGGCGACTCCCCCTCGAGACTCGGGACTCGGGACTCGGGACTCGGGACTCGGAACCCTACATCCGCTCGATGATCGTCGCCGTCCCCATTCCCCCGCCCGTGCACATCGCGATCAGGGCCGTCGACCTGTTGCTCCGCTCCAACTCGTCGAGCGCCGTCTGGATGAGCATCCCGCCAGTCGCCCCGATCGGGTGGCCGAGGGCGATCGCCCCACCGTTCACGTTCAGCTTCGTGTCGTCGATCCCGAACTCCCGCTGGAACTTCAAGACTACCGAGGCGAACGCTTCGTTGATCTCGTAGACATCGATGTTCTCCTTCGACATCCCGGCCTTCGCAAGCACGCGTTCCGCCGCTGGCGCGGGCGCCGTCAGCATGATCACCGGCTCCGCCCCGGCCGTCGCCGTCGCCACGATCCGGCCGCGCGGCTTCAGGCCGTGCGCCATCGCGTATTCCGGCGAGGCCAGCAGGATGGCGCTCGCGCCATCCACTACGCCCGAAGAGTTCCCCGCGTGGTGGACGTGATTCACCCCGTCGATCTGCGGATACACGGCCTTGCAGATCTCGTCGAACGTCCGTGTGTCGTTCGGCGGGACCATGATCCCCATCTTCGCGAACGACGGGTTCAGGTTCCCCAGGCTCTCCATCGTCGTGCCCGGACGCGGGTACTCATCGTGGTCCAACGCCAGGCTGCCGTCGTCGTTGTAAATCGGCACCACGCTCCGCTTGAAGCGCCCCGCGTCGATCGCCACCGCAGCCCGCGCCTGGCTTTTCACCCCGAGCGCGTCACACTCCTCGCGCGTGAACCCCTCGACCGTCGCGATCAGGTCCGCCGAGATGCCCTGCGGCACCAGCGGATACTGGTTGTAGAGGTGCGCGTTGTTCGCCGTGAAGCCATCCACATGGAGCGAAGCCGGCCGCGACATCGACTCCACCCCGCCCGCGACCACGAGCTCCTGCTGGCCAGACATTACGCCCATCGCCGCCATGTTCACGGCCTGCTGGGCCGAACCGCAGAAGCGGTGCAGCGTCACTCCCGGCACCGTGATCGGCCAGCCCGCGTCCAGCGCCGCCATCCGCGCGATATCCATCGAATGGTCGCCAACGCCCGAGCCGTTGCCCATGATCACGTCTTCGACATCCGCGCGTTCGAAGCCGACGCGCTCGTGGAGGGCGTTCAGCACCTGCGCCAGGATCCGCTGCGGGTGAATGTGCGTCATGCTTCCGACTCCCGCCTTCCCGCCTCCGCGGGGTGAACGGACGCCCTCGATTATCCAGGCTTCTCTCATCGTCTTGCTCCAGTCGTGGTTTCGGTTTGCCGTCGAAGCGAACCCGGCGCCGGGCGTGCGAAAAGGCGCACGGCGGCCGTCCAAGGCTCGTAGGTACGTTAAGCACCCCCGCCCCCCTGTCAAGCGCACGGCCATCCCGCACGGTCGCGGCCGTGTGTTCCGAACCACACCACCCTATTGGTCCGCGAATCCCCGCCGCATCGTGTTCTCCGTCAGCACCCGCGCCACCACGAAGTTCAGCAGGTAATCCGGGCCGCCCGCCTTGTCTCCCGCCCCCGACATCGCCATCCCCCCGAACGGCTGCCGCCCCACGGCCGCGCCCGTGATCTTGCGGTTGATGTACAGGTTCCCCACCCGGAACTCCCGCCGTGCCTGGGCGATGTGTCCCGGATGGCGCGAGAAGACCCCGCCCGTCAGCGCGTACGGCGAATCCAGCGCCATCCCCAGCGCCGCCGCGAAATCCGTCGCCCGGAAGAGCAGCAGGACCGGCCCGAAGACCTCCTCCCTCGCCAGGCTTGAGTTCACGGACACGTCCTCGAAGACGTGTGGCGCGACGTAGTGTCCCGCACGGTCAGGCATCGCCGCCCGCGCCACCAGCCGCCCTTCCGCCATTCCAGTGGCGATCGCCCGCTCGATCCGTTCCCGCGCTTCGGCGGAGATGACCGGCGGTACGAACGTGTACGGGTCCTCCGGCGGGCCAACGGCAAGGCTTTCGACCGCCGCCGCCAGCCGCTTCCGGAAGTCCGGGTAGGCGCTTTCCACCACGATCACGCGGCTGGCGGCGCTGCACTTCTGCCCCGCGTACCCGAACGCCGAGGCCACGACTCCTTCGACGGCCGCATCGAGGTCCGCGTCGTCATCCACGATGATCGCGTTCTTGCCGCCCATCTCCGCCACCACGCGCTTGATGTTTCGTTGCCCCGCCTGTACCACGGCCGCGTCGCGCATGATCGCCAGGCCGACCGCGTTACTGCCGGTGAACGCCACGACATCGACGGATGGGTGCCTCACGAGCGCCGCCCCCACCACCTCGCCCGGGCCCGGGAGGTAGTTCACCGCTCCCGGCGGCAGGCCCGCTTCTTCAAGGACGTCCGCGAGCATCGCCGCGATCAGGGGCGATTGCTCGGCGGGCTTGAGGACGACCGTGCAGCC
>JANMTH010000104.1:0-2180 GCA_031390305.1 Thermoflexaceae bacterium | reverse complement strand
CGGGAGCTGGGGCGTGAGCGAGGGGATCGCCCAGCTCGTGACGCAGCTGCGTTCGCGGCCAGTGGTGGAAGGGGCGACGGTCGCCGCGCAGCGCGCTGGCTTCGAACTGATGGCCCAGCCGGTGGCGGCGGACGTGGCGTGCACGCCGGTGAGCGCGGGCGGTGTGGCGGCGGAGTGGATCGCGGCGCCGGGCGCGGACGGAGCGCGGACGATCCTCTACCTGCACGGGGGCGGCTACGTCCTGGGGTCGATCGCCACGCACCGCGAGATGTGCGGGCGAATCAGCGGGGCGGCCGGAGCACGAATCCTCGCGGTGGACTACCGAATGGCGCCGGAACACCCCCATCCGGCGGCGGTGGAAGACGCCGTGGCCGCCTACGACTGGCTGCTGTCCCAGGGGGCCGATCCGGCGAGCATCGTGATCGCGGGCGACTCCGCGGGCGGAGGGTTGACGGCGGCGACGCTGGTGGCCCTGCGCGACGAGGGACGGCCGGCGCCGGCCGGGGGAGTGCTGATTTCGCCGTGGACCGACCTCGCGATCAGCGGCGAATCGATCACGACGCGGGCAACGCTCGACCCGATGATCACGAGCGGGACGGGCGTGGGGAACATGGCGAGCCTCTACCTGAACGGCAAGAACGCGAAGACGCCGCTGGCCTCGCCGCTGTACGCGGACCTGAAGGGCCTGCCGCCGCTGCTCATCCAGGTGGGGACGAGCGAGGTTCTGTTCGATGACGCGGCGCGCTTCGACGCGGCGGCGCGGGAGGCGGGTGTGGATGTGACGTTCGAGGCGTGGAACGGGATGGTGCACGTCTGGCATCTGTTCGCGGGCCTGGTGCCGGAGGGGCAGGAGGCGATCGAACGGATCGGGGCGTTCGTGCGAGAGCGCGCGAAGACGCCAGCGGCGGTGTGAGGTAGCTGTTAGCTGTTAGCTGTTAGCTGTTAGCTGTTAGCTGTTAGCTGTTAGCTGTTAGCTGTTAGCGAGACTGCGAAACAGCGCCACTAGAAGCTAGGAGCCAAACGCTAACACGGGCACGCAAAGGCCGCCGACCGTTGGTCGGCGGCCTTCGCTTACGTGCGAGTGCGGCTCGGGTCGTCCTTGGCCTGCTTACGAGTGGGAGAGACGCTCGTCGAGTTCGCGGACGCGAGCGCTGAGGACGCCGAGCATCTCGACGGCGAGGTCCGCGTTGTTACGGAGTTCGGCGAGGAAGTCCGAGCGCATGATCGCGAGGCAACTGGTGTCGGTCAGGGCCTTCACGGTGGCGCTACGGCGATGGTTATCGAGGAGAGCCATCTCGCCGAAGAAGCCGCCTTCGCCGTGAGTGGCGAGGACGGTGCCGGCGCGGGAGATCTCGACCTTGCCGCTGGTGATGAGGAAGAAGCCGACGCCCTCCTCGCCCTCCTTGAAGATGGTGTCGCCAGCGCGGAAGGAACGCTCACGCGTGAAGCGGGCGATCCTTTCGAGCGACTTCTTGTTGAGGTCCTGGAAAAGCGGGACTTTTGCGATTTGTTCTGCGCTCACGGGTGAGCTCCTTCTTCGTGTTGGTTCCGGGGTCTTCGCGTGGGCCGGATTGTAGTGACCGTTGGCGGCGGTCACAAGCCGGTCTCAGGATCTGGCGAGGAGGAGGATGAGCTGGGTCGCCTGATCGATGCTGACGATGTCGGTATTGACGACCAGGTCGTAGTGCGTGGCCTCTTCGCGGTCGACGTTGTAAAAGCGCCTGAAGTAGTCGGCGCGGCCACGATCTGAGTCCTCGACCTGCTTTTCAGCGCGTTCGAAGGTGAGGCCCGAGGTGCGGGCGACACGGGCGCCGCGGATCTCCTTCGAGGCGGTGACGAGGACACGGAGGAGGCCCTGTGTGCCCGCGAGCGGGATGCTGGCGCCGTGGGCGACGATGACGACGTTGCCCTCGGCGGCGGTCTCGCGGATTACATCGACGATGAGCTGCTCGTAGACGGGGGTTGGGTTTTCGTAGAGAGCGGCCATATCCGGCACGCCAGCGGCGGGCATGGCGCCAGCGTTCGCTCTGGCGAGGTTCTCGAGAATTCGGGTCATCAGCCCCTTGCGGGCCTCGACGCGCGAGACTTCGGCGACAGTCGCACCCGCGAGTTCGGACGCGCGATTGATGATCTCGTTATCGACGTAGCGGAAGCCGAGGGCGGAAGCGACGGAAGACCCG
>JANMTH010000070.1:0-3502 GCA_031390305.1 Thermoflexaceae bacterium | reverse complement strand
CGCGATTCGGCCACGTCGATATCGTCGACGCCAATGCCGGGGTGGCCGAGACCGACAGCGACTGCCTGACGATGACCGAGGCACAGTGGGACCGGACGATCGACATCAACCTCAAGGGCGTCTTCTTCACCCTCCAGGCGGGCGCGAACCGGATGGTGGAGCAAGGCGCCGGGGGCCGCCTGATCGCGATTTCGAGCATCATGGGCGAATGGGGTGCGGCCGGCTCACCCGCTTACTGCGCCAGCAAGGGCGGCGTGAAGCAGCTCGTGAAGTCGTTCGCCATCGCCGTTGGCCCGCATGGGATAACCTGCAACGCGATCGGACCGGGGTTCATCGAGACGCCTATGACGGCGATGCTGAAGGAGCTGCCCGAGTTCGGCGACTATCTGCGCGACAAGACGCCCGTCGGGTATATCGGCGCGCCGTCGGACGTGGCCGCCGTCGCTTCGTTCCTCGCCGGTGACGAATCGCGCTACGTGAACGGCACGACGATCTTCCCGGATGGGGGCATAACGGCTGGCATGTATAGCAACGCCCTGAGGCTGGCCATGGCGGCCGGGGACTGACGATGAGGACGGACTTCTTCGAGGCCGACCCCTTCGGCGGGAGCAAAGGCGAGCACTACTGCACCATCGAAAGCGACTACCGCTGGGAGAAGGGCGACGAGGTTTGGCTGGAGGTGAAGGGCGCGCGGACGAAGCTTCGCGTCACCTGGGTGAACCTCACGGTGACTGATGGCGTGGTCACCCGCGAGCTGCTTGGGCTGAAGCTGTAAGCGCGTTCGGCCTATCCCTACACTGGGAGGATGAACCAGAAAACGATCGACGTGGTCCTCTATCGCGAAGGTGCGTACTGGGTGGCCCAGGCGGTCGCTGTGGATGTCTCCAGCTTCGGCGAGACGCAAGAAGCGGCGCGCGCGGCCATTCGCGAAGCGCTTGAGCTGTACTTCGAAGACGAGTCGGCCCCCTGCCGTGACGCGCGGGACGCACGCCTTGAGCAGGTCGTTGTCTAAACTTCATTCAAGCCGTGAAGTCTGGCGCGTCCCGCGAGGAGCAGGATTTCGAGAAGTCTCGCAACGCGGCAGCCATCTCAAGTTACGGGGGGAGAAGAACGGCAGGACGGTCACCGTTATCATCCCGCATCCGGCCCGCGAGCTGCCAGAAGGAACGTTTTCGTCGATCCTCCGGCAGTCAGGCTTCACTCATCACGAATTCGATGCCCTGCTCTGAGGGACTAAGTCCTCAGGATTCGGTGACTGGCTGGGGGAGGGTTGTGGGGCCGCGCCCGCGCCGGCGGAGGGCGGCGCCAACGCGGTGGAGATGCCCAAAGACTTCGCCGTAGGACGCGAACGCGCCCGCCTCGTGATAGTCCACGCCCAGTTCCCGGCAGAAATCGCGGACGATCGGCTGCGCTTTCTTCAGCTTGTTTCGCGGCATCGTCGGGAAGAGGTGATGCTCGATCTGGTAGTTGAGGCCGCCGTACCAGAAGTCGGAGAACCAGTTGCCGTTGACATCGCGCGCCGTGAGCACCTGTTCACGGAGGAAGTCGAGGCGGGCATCGGCGTCAATGACCGGCATCCCCTTGTGGTTGGTCGCGAAGATGGAGCTGTTGTAGAGCCCGAAGACGGCCTGGTGGACGAGCAGGAAGGTGATCGACATCTGCCAGCTGGGGAGCGCCCAGAGGAAGAGCCCATAGGCGCCGAAATGGACGGCCATAGCGGCGGCCTGCAGCCACGGGCGCTTCGCGTTGCGAGTCCAGAGGTGCGTGATGCTGTTGATCCGGATGTTCACGCCCTGGAGCGGGAGCAGGGTGACGAAGATGAACGCCTGAACAGCGATCATCGCCTTCATCAGCCCGGAGCGCCCTTCGATCTGCCTCACCGAGAAGGCGAGCATCGGGAACTGGATGTCCGGGTCCTCATCGATGTGGTTCGGCGTCGCGTGGTGCTGGTTGTGCTTCACCGTCCACCAGCTATGGCTGACGCCAAGGATCACGTTGCCGAAGAGGATCCGCCCGATCATGTTCGTGCGGCGGCCGCGATATCCCTGACGGTGGCCAACATCGTGCGCGAGGAGCGCGACCTGGGTGAAGGCGAAGCCGGCGAACACGGCGGAAAGGACGATGACGGCCCAGTGATGAAACATCAGCGGGACGACGGCGGCAATTGCAACCGTGGCGAGCATCGCCATGGTCTTGAGGACGTAGTAGAAGGGTTGTGAATCGAGAAGACCTTCCACGGTGATCAACTTCTTCAGGTCACCGTAGTCATTGGAACGTGCGACGGACACCGAGCCTCCGATCCTCCCGGCGCTTCGGCCGGGCAGGACGCTGAATGGCGGCGGGGCCAGAACGGCCCGCATTGCCTCTCCGCACCGTAGCACAGGAAGAGCTACGTGCCTGTAAGGGCATCCCCTCGCCGGGGATAACGGAACGAACCGTGGATTAACTCGGAGAGTCGTCGCGAAGCCCCGGCCTCGAGCGGCGGTGGTGGCGGGTCCACGCTGCCAGGCCTTGGGGGCGGCTCGCTGGGATTGAACGTCGCGGCGCGCGGAAGGCGTTCCTGCCCGGCCAACCATGGCCGCTCCTTGCCAGTCGCGGTTCCACAACCGTTCGGGTTGACGAGCCGCGGATGCGTTTGGCCGTCCCCAGCGCGCGAGACTCTGAGGCGCGGAACCGGCTCGCGCCCATCTACCGCGAGGCGCTGCTACCCTGTCTCGCACCGCACATCCACCACGCACTCAACAGGAGAGGCCGATGTCCGCTCTTTCGCAACGCGACCCCGAAATCGCCGCCATTATCGCCGACGAACGCACCCGCCAGGTGGAAACCCTGGAGATGATCGCGAGCGAGAACTACGCCTCCGCCGCCGTCCTCGAAGCGACCGGTTCGGTGTTCACGAACAAGTACGCCGAGGGCTACCCGGGCAAGCGCTACTACGCCGGTAACGAGCACAGCGATCGCGTCGAAAACGCCGCAATCGACCGTGCCAGGGCGCTCTTCGGCGCGGAACACGTAAACGTTCAGCCTTCCTCCGGGGCCGAGGCGAACATGGCCGCCTACTTCGCGACCATCCAGCCCGGCGACACCGTCATGGGCCTGAGCCTGGACCAGGGTGGGCACCTCACGCACGGCTCGCCCGTGAACTTCAGCGGGCGGCTCTACAACTTCGTGCCCTATACGGTCGACCGTGAATCAGAAGTCATCGATATGGCGGCGGTCCGCGAGCAGGCGCGCCAATGCGTCCCGAAGGTGATCGTGGCCGGCTACACGGCGTATCCCCGGAAGATCGATTTCGCCGCCTTCGCCGAGATCGCGAAGGAGGTTGGGGCGCTGCTGATGGTCGATATGTCACATATCGCGGGCCTCATCGCGGGCGGACAGCACCAGTCGCCGGTCGCCTTCGCCGACATCGTGACGACGACCACCCACAAGACCCTTCGCGGCCCCCGAGGCGGGATGATCCTTGCGAAGGGCGAGCTCGCCGAAGCGATTGACAAGGCGG
>JANMTH010000027.1:0-3102 GCA_031390305.1 Thermoflexaceae bacterium | reverse complement strand
CCGGATTAACGCCAGCGCGGCCGGCGTCAGTGCCAGGTACGACGCCGCCTCCGACAAGATCAAGCTGGATCAATCGAAGACGGGTTCGCTCGCCATCACGCTCGCCGAAGACGGCGCTGGCGGCGACTTCCTCACGAAAACGGGGCTGCTTGCCGCCACCCAGACGATGGGTACGAACGCCGAGTTCCTGATCGATGGCGGCCCGACTCAGTACTCCGCCTCGAACACCGTCTCCTCCGTCCCCGGCGTCACCGTGACGCTCAGCGCCTTGACGGACGTCGGCTCGCCGGCCACCGTCACGGTCTCGCAGAACACCGCCGGCGCCATCGGCTTCATCAAGGCGTTCGTCGCCGATTTCAACGCCGCCCTCGGCGCCATCGACGCGGCCACCAGGGCTGATGGCAAGGACCGCTCCAGGGCCGGCGAACTCAGCGGCGACGCCACGATTCGCCAGCTCCGCTCCATCCTTCGTGGAATGATCTCCGGATCCGGCGTCGGACTCACGGGCGCTTTCAAGAATCTCAACGAGATCGGGTTAGGCTTCGGCCGCATCGGCTCCGCGCTCGGCACCACCGGCGCCGTTCAGTTCGACGAGGCGAAGTTCGCCGAGGCCTTGGCCCGCGACCCGGCGGCCGTCCAGACCGCCTTCTCATCGCTGACGATGGCCGGGACCCTGACCCCGGGCGGCACGAGTTCGATAACGGGCGCGACCGGTACCTACAGCGGCACTCGCGCCGGCTACTACAAGCTCATCGATGACGGGGTTGGCCGCATCACCGCCGAGTTCCATCCCGTCGACGGTGGCTCCGTGACATCGACGGTGGCGACAATCACCGCCAACGGTACCAACACCTCGCTCATCCCCGGAATGACGCTCCAGATCGGCGCCGCCTTCCTCGGTGGCGAACACACGCTCCAGGTGGCCGCTACCCAGATCAGCCCGCTCCAGCAACTCAAGCAGGTGTTGGAAGGGCAGGCCGGCTCCGGTGGTGTCCTTGTCCGCCGTCAGTCGTCCTACCAGGCCGTCTCCGCCGACATTCAACGGCGGCAGGACGCGCTCAGCGAGCGCATCGAGCGTGAGATGGAAGGCCTTCGCAAGAAGTTTTCGAACATGGAACAGCTCCAGGCACGTTCCCAGCGCCTCCTCGCTACCCTCCAGCAGGCAGCGACGAGAGCGTCCGGCAGCAACTAGCGGAAACCCGGGGGATCCCCCCAATCGCCAGCAGCCGCTGGCCGTCCGATTCTCCAATCAGAACATCGCAAGGTGGGACATGGCTACACACGGAACGAACGCCTATCGGACGGTCACGGCGATGACCGCGGACCCCGTCACCCTCACGACCATGCTCTATGAGGGAGCGATCAAGGCGCTCAAAAGGGGCCAGATCTTCCACGCCCAGGGCGACCGTGCGCGGACCGCCTCGGAGTCCGAACGGGCCTACCTGATCATCGGCGAACTCCTCGCCACCCTCGACCGCAGCCAGGGCGAGATCGCCGAGGGCCTCGCGGCCGTCTACGGCTATTGCCTGCGCTGCATCACCGATGCGGCCCTCGGCGATGTCACCCGGCTGGCGGAAGCGGAAAAGCACATCTCCCGCATCGCCGCGGCCTGGAAATCGGCCACCACCGCACTGCGAATGTCTTCAGCCGAGGGCGGCCGCGTCGCCACGGCCGCCTGAGATGCGTGCTATCGAGGTCGCCCTCACCCTCGCTGAAGCCCAGCTGGCCCGCCTGAACGGCGGCGATATCGATGGCTTCCTCGCGTTCGAGGACGTGTACGCCGCAGCCTGTGAGGCCGCCGCCGCCCTCGCCCCCGACGCTGGTTCGCTCGATCGGCTCCTCGCCGTTGTCGCTTCGATCTCCCGCTGCGCCGCTACGGTTGGAGACGAGGCCCGCCAGGAGATGGCTCGCATTGGCGGTCGCCGAACGGGCATCGCCGCCTACACCGCAACCGCCGCGTAGCTGGCACCGCTTCTCCTCTTTCTGCTCTCCGCTCGTGGTCAAGAAACGCACCATCGTGCCGACCATCATGGTACGCACCCGCCGTGCCGGGCTCGTGGAGGGGATCATGGCTGTAGCTAAGAAGCGCCGTTCCTCGGCCTGGCCCTCCACAGTGGTCGCCGCCGTGCTCGTCGCTGGCGCCGGGCTGTTGGCCTGGTACGGTCTCGCCCCGGACGATGCGGCCGGGCCGCCAACTGCCCGAGAAACCCGTACCATCGCTCCCGCCGCCGCCCTCGCCGCCGACGAAGTCACGGCGGGCTCAGCTCCGCTCGCTCGCGGTCTCTTGCCGACGCGAATCGTTGTCCCCAGCGCTGGTATCGATACCGCGGTAACCGAAGTCGGCGTGGTCATGGAGAATGGGACGCCGGTTTGGGAGACGGCCTGGAAGTCAGCCGGACACCACATCGACTCCGCCCGGCCTGGTCAGCCTGGCAACATGGTGATCGTCGGCCACGTCTCCGTGGCCGACCGCAACAACGTGGCCGTGTTCCGCACGCTGAACGTCGTGAAACCCGGTGACGTCGTCGAAGTCGAGGCCGGCGGCGTCACCTACCGCTACCTCGTCGATCGCGTTGCTGTGACGCAACCGACCGCCTTGAACGTCCTCCGGTCCGATCACTCGGCTCGGGTCACGCTCATCACTTGCACACCCGACCTCAAGCTGCGGCTGGTCGTTTCGGGGAGGCTCGTATGACCAACGGGAGACCGAAACGGCCGGGATCAACCCCGGTGTTGATGAAGAAGTGCACAGACGCCTATCATCGTCTGTGGGGAAGGTTCTGATGACGAACATACAAAAGACCCATGGCGCCGAACCGGTCGGCGCGGTGATCTCCGACATTCGAAGCGCCCGTTCGCGCGTCGCCGTCGAACATCCGCCCGCGGCCGATGCCGCTGGCTTCAGCCAGGGCGCCCGCGAACTGGCCCGCGCTCGCGCCGAGGTCGATCAATCCTCCGACGTCCGGACGGAACGGCTGATGGCCCTGAAGCGGCAGATCGAGAACGGCTCCTACCGCCCCGATCCACAGGCCATCGCCAAGAAGCTCCTGGACACCGGCTTCTAGCAGGGTGCTGAGAAAGGGTACGATTTTGGGCGAAGTC
>JANMTH010000013.1:0-1624 GCA_031390305.1 Thermoflexaceae bacterium | reverse complement strand
CGGGTGAAGTCCGGCGAGATCGACCTCGTGGCGCGGGATGGGGTGGACCTCGTCTTCATTGAGGTGCGGACGCGGCGCGCCATCCCGGGGACAGCGGCCGAGACGCTGACGGCGGCGAAGCTGGAGCGGATGTGGCGCTGCGCGATGGAGTACTGCGAGGCTTCGGGCGACGACCCGGAGGAGGTGCGCCTCGACCTGGTGAGCATCGACCTTCGGGACGACGGCCGGATCGGGGCGATCGAGCACTTTCGTGGCCTCGAGCTGCCGGGCTGAACGCTGCCCGCACCGGCGGCCGATGCTAAGATCGAGCGTATGCCGATCTACGAGTTCCGCTGCGGCGACTGTGCCCGGATCACGAATCACTTCTCGCGGAAGATCGACACCGTTTCGACGGTGAAGTGCGAGCACTGTGGCAGCGAGAAGACGAGCCGGATGATGTCGAAGTTCGGCCGTTCGTTTACGCGGGCCGACATCATCGACCGATACGGCGAACCAGGAAAGGGCGGACCGGACGACTACCGGGACCCCCGCCAGATCGGGACCTGGGTGGAGAAGCGGTTCGAGGAGTACGGCATGGACCTTCCCGATGGGGCCCGCCAGATGATCGACGCCGCCCGCGAAGGCGAATTCCCGGACCCCATCAAGGACCTGTAGGTTGTACGAGACCGACGGCCCATTGGACGCATTGTCGCAGAGCGGCGGAGTCGGATGGATCCACCTGGCGGCACTATCGACCTCTGCGATTCCGCGTCACATCGGCGCCACGCCGCGCCGCGACTGAAAGGCCCGCCGTGCCGGATACGACGCCGCTCGAGACGATCATCCCGCGAATCATCGACCATTTCGGCGAGAAGAACCGGGCGCGAGAGCAGGCCCTGGCGGCGAGCCGGACGGTCATCCGGTTGAGCGCGAACAGCATCCGGGCGGTCCACCGGGCCGAGTTCGAGCGTGCGCGGGCGCTGCTCGCGGAGGCGTGCGAGGTGCGGGACGCGGCCGTCGCGGCCATGGCCGGCCACGCCGATGTCTACCACGCCGGGTTCCTGCACGACGCCCAGAAGGAGTACGCCGAGGCGCGGACGACGCTGGCCCTGCTTTCGGGCGAAGCTATCCCTTCGCCGGAAGAGCTTGGCGTGGAGGCGCCAGCCTACCTGAACGGGATTGCCGAGGCCGTCGGCGAGCTGCGACGCTGGATCCTGGACCGGCTGCGGGCCGGGGTGTTCGATGGCTGCGAGGCCGCGCTCGAGGCGATGGACGATATCTACTCCGTGCTCGTGACGATCGATTTTCCCGACGCCATGACCGGTGGCCTGCGAAGGACAACCGATCAGACGCGGGGCATCCTCGAGAAGACGCGGGGCGACCTGACGATGGCGATCATCCAGCGGGAGGCGGTGGTGCGGATGACGGGCGGGGGCGCGTGACGTAGCCGGGCGGGGTTCATCGCTGACAGGGTTTATCGCCAAGATGCCAAGATGCCAAGAGCGCCAAGTGGGCTCGAGGGCGTTATCGATCGACGAAGACGACGGAGATGGCGCTGATGAGCCAGACGAGCCCGGCGCCGGCAAAGAGCCCGAACGCCACGGCGTAGCGGTCTCGGCCGAGGCGGCTGGCCAGGGCGAACAGT
>JANMTH010000172.1:0-2895 GCA_031390305.1 Thermoflexaceae bacterium | reverse complement strand
CGCGGCCCACCGGGGCCGCCTACCACGCTGGATCCCCAAGCGCCGCCCCCAGCCGCACAGTACCGCGACCACTCGGGAGCGGTCACCCAGGCCGCTCGACCCCGCCCGGCCCACGCCATACCCCAGGTAGTCGCGCCCCTCAGCGGGCGCGGGTTGTTCGAGCCCTGCCCGCCGGCGCCCCATCCGCACTGTAGCCGCGGCCCACCGGGGCCGCCTACCACACGGGAACCTCAGGACGCCGCCCCGCCCCCCACCCATCCCCTCCAGACCACACAAACAAGCCGCCCCTTTTTGGGCGGCTTGTTGATATCCGAGCTGGTGGACGAGGCCTACCGCGCCGGCGCTTCCCGCGGCAACGGCGGCTTCACCTTGCTGTAGCAGGCGCTGCAGTACACCGGCCGCTCGCCCCGAGGCACGAACGGAACTTCGGTCATCTGGCCGCAATCGGCACAGGCCGCCGGATGCATCTGCCTCGGCGTCTTGCCGCCAAAGCTGGCGAAGTTGCCGTAACGGACGTAGCCGTCGTTCTCCTGCATCGTGCTCTGCGTGGCCCGACGCGCCGAACGGCACGATTGGCAGCGCGTGGGCTCGTTCATCAGCCCTTTGGCCGCGTAGAACTCTTGCTCGCCAGCGGTGAAAACGAAAGGTGTGCTGCAGTCGCGGCAAGCGATCTGCTTATCAGCAAAGGCCAAGGGAATAGGACTCCTCTATCTGCACACCGTGCAGTTCTTACCACCAAGCGTAGCACATCCCCCTTCCCCCCGCGCTCACCCGGGGGCGCGTCAGATTTTGCCGGCGTCACATGATCGAGCCTTGCCACTTGCGCAGGCGCATGCATGAGGTGATCGGCTCCCCCTCGCCCGCGACGCAGGAGTCGGGAGAGGGGGCCGGGGGTGAGGGCCGAGCGCCAGACGACGGAGCCCGTTTCCGGGCACTCCAGTCTTGGGCCGGTGCGAAATCTGACGGCCTCGCGCTCACCCGCCACCGCTCCGCGTTTTCGCCCATACTGGAAGCGTGACCGACCCGGCCCTCAACGCTACCACGCTCTTCGAAGCCGCCGGCGGCCGCGCCGGGGTTTCGGCTATCGTCGAAACCTTCTACCGCTCCGTCGAAGCCGACCCCGAGATCCGCGCCGTCTACCCGGAGGACCTCGCTCCCGGCAAGGAGAAGCTGAAGCTCTTCTTCGAACAGTGGCTCGGCGGCCCGTCTGTCTACTCCGACAGGTTTGGCCACCCCCGCCTCCGCCGCCGCCACTTCCCCTTCGTCATCGCCGAAAAACAGGCCGGCCTCTGGTTGCGGTACATGCGCCAGGCCGTCCAGGCGAACGGCGTCCCCGCGGCCACCGAGGCCGTCATCTTCGAGCGCCTCGGACCCCTCGCCCAGCACATGGTCAACGCCCACGAAGACGTCCCCCGCGAACCCCTCGGCGAGGCCTTTCTGGAATAGGCTGGCCCGAGACCGTCAGCGATCGCGAGTGCGCGGGGGCCGCCCGCCTTCCTTGATGATCCGCACTCCCGGATTCGTCCATGGCGGAGGCGCTGGTGGCGGCGGCGGAACAGACGGTTTCGGTTGCGTCGCCATATCGGCTCCATGATACCCCGGTCCGTCCCCCCTTCGGGTGCGATGCCAAAGTTTGCGCAGGAACTGGCGGCGGACCGAACGCGACGTGCCGGGGCGCAACGAAGATCCGGTCCCCTCGCCCAGCGCACTGGGAGAGGGTGAGGGTGAGGGCGCCCACGCCGGGCTTCGTTCTCACGCCCGGCCTGCCTCCACGGCCCCACAGCCACGCAAGACTCTGCATCGCGCCCGCCCTTCGCCTTTCCCCCACCCACTCCCTACACTCGATCCCAGCCCATGCGCCTTCTCGCTATCGAATCCTCCTGCGACGAAACCGCCGCCGCCGTCATCGACGATGGCCGTACCGTCCTCTCCTCCGTCGTCGCCAGCCAGGTCGATCTCCACGCGAGATACGGCGGCATCGTCCCCGAAGTCGCCAGCCGCCAGCACCTCGTCAAGATCGGCCCGATCGTCCACGAAGCCCTCGCCACCGCCGGCTGCACCCTCGACGACATCGAGGCCGTCGCGGCGACGCGCGGGCCCGGCCTCTCCGGCTCGCTTCTCGTTGGCTACAACTTCGCCAAGGCCCTCGCCTTCGGCCGTGGCCTCCCGTTCCTTGGCGTCAACCACCTGGAGGGCCACGTCTACGCGAACTGGCTCGGCGAGGGCGCGGAGCCCCGCTTCCCGGCCCTCTGCCTCGTCGTCTCCGGCGGACATACCGACCTCGTCCTTATGCGCTCTCACGGCCAGTACGAACGGCTCGGCGGCACCCGAGACGACGCCGCCGGCGAAGCGTTCGACAAGGTTGGCCGT
Organism: Thermoflexaceae bacterium; assembly: GCA_031390305.1. Taxonomy (GTDB): domain Bacteria; phylum Chloroflexota; class Dehalococcoidia; order Tepidiformales; family Tepidiformaceae; genus JANMTH01. Next base: position 525 of record JANMTH010000172.1, on the reverse strand, counting down.
CTCCTCGGCCTCCCCTACCCCGGCGGGCCGGCCATCGCCAAAGCAGCCGAAACGGGCGGCCCCAGCGGTCTGAAGCTCCCCCGCGCCTGGATCCCCGGCACCTTCGACTTCAGCTTCAGCGGCCTCAAGACCGCCGTCCTCCATGTCGTCCGAGCGAAGCGCTACGCGGTCCCGGAGGTCTCCTGGGAGTTCCAGGAGGCCGTCGTCGATGTTCTTGCTGGCAAGGTCTCGCGGCTCGCTCGCGAACTCGGCGTCGCCCAGGTGCTGCTCGGCGGCGGTGTCGCCTCGAATACGCGCCTCCGCGCCGAAATCCAGCGCCGCTCACCCGTCGAAGTCCGCATCCCGCCGCCCCGCTACTGCACCGACAACGCGGCGATGATCGGCGCGGCGGGCGGCCACCGGCTCGCCCTCGGCCAGCGCAGCCCCTTCGACGAAGACATCTTCAGCACAAACAGCTGGCAACAGTTAGACGCCAGCCGGGAGATGGACCACTCCCCGCTCCTCTAGCGTCCCGTCTAGCGTCTA
>JANMTH010000801.1:0-6398 GCA_031390305.1 Thermoflexaceae bacterium | reverse complement strand
CTGGGCGAGGATCAACAGCTCGGTATCGAAGAACCACATCCGGTTCTCGATCCTCGGGACGAGGTCGGCCGCCGCCTTCCGGCTGAGCGCTTTGAAGCCGCACTGGGCATCGCTGATTCGCAGGCGCGGGAAGGTCGCCCGAATCAAGAAGACGTAGCCACGCGAGGTGATCTCCCGCTTGATCGAGCGTTTCGTCCGCGAACCGCGCGCCAGCCGCGTGCCGATCGCCACGTCGCAGCCGCCCGTCGTCACCATCGCTATCAGCTCCGGCAGGTGATCGAGGTCCGTGCTCAAGTCGACATCCATGTAGGCCACGACATCCGCGGCGCTTCGCGTCCAGGCTTCCCGCAGCGCCAGCCCTCGGCCCTTTATCGTCAGCAAGAGGGCGTGGACGCGCGGATCCTCGGCTTCGAGCGCGCTGGCGAGTTCTCCCGTGCCGTCGTTCGAACCGTTATCGGCGATCGTCAGCCGCCAATCGAACTCGGGGTGGAGGGCGAAGAGCGCTAGCGTCCGCTCGACGCTCTGCCTGAGCACCGTCACTTCGTTGTAGCAGGGGATGACGACATCGACCGTGGGCCGCGCGGGCGCCGCAGGCTGTTCACTCATTGGCGCCATTGTCGAGGCTGGGCGAGGAACGGGGAATCGGTGGACCGCCCCACCGGCGCCCGAACCGCGCCATTCGGTAAAGAGGCCATACCGAAAGCGATCCGGTGCTGGCGCGAAAACGGCCCGCCGGAGCGGGCCGCCGTGGGCCTGAAACGCGCCGGACCTAGCCGGCGGACTTGTGGACGAGGGCCGCGAGACGGCGCTTGGTGCGGTCCGCCTTGCCCGTGTGCACGGCCCCATTCTTGGCGGCCATATCCAGCGACGAATAGGCCGCGCTCAACGCCGTCGAGACCTCGGCGCTATCGCCCGCCGCTACGGCTTCGCGAAGCCTGCGAACGGCCGACCGGGCGGCCGTTCGCCGCGTCCGGTTCCGGTCCCGCCGCTTGAGTGATTGATGCCAGCGCTTGATCGCGGACTTGGTATTCGCCATCTCGATTTCCGTTCCTTCAGCAGTCGAACGATTACCTTATCGCCGACCCCGAGAACAGGCAAAGGCGAACACCCGCGTCCTCCGCGGGAACCGCCCCGTCGATCTCCGGGAAACCCCGTGGCCGTTCCGGGATGGGCGATGTTGCGTGATAGGAGCAGCCGGATCTATTCTTGTAGTAGCTGTTAGGATTGCAGCACTCACTGACTTCGACCATTCGAAGTCCCAGCATCCCCCAAGTTTTCCGAATTGACTACTGAAGAAACACCGATCCCGACTCGGGCCCCTGCACGGCGTGCAGCCCCACGACGACGCACCGACACTGACGCCCATGTGGAGACGCCTGTGCACGAAAATGGCATCGCCGACAATGGCGACGGCCTACCAGCGTTCGCTCCCCTCGCGGCGGGCGAAGCGCTCGGTTCGCCATCCGAAATAGCGACGGCGCTTGGGGTGCCTCGCACCACCCGGCGGCCGCGCTCGGCCCCTCGCCCCGCCGCCGTCGAAGCGGAAGAAGCGCCGGCCCCTCCAGAGCAGCCGCCGCTCGCCCCCGCTGAGCGCACCTTCCGCCGTATGGAACGGCCGGCGCCAGCCCCGGCGGCCCCGCCGCCTATCGCGCCCAACACGCCCGATTCCGAAACCACCCGCGCCGATAGCGAGGCCCAGCGCCTCGAAGGCGACCGCTGGGGCCGCCGTGATCGGCGCGACCGGCCTCCCCGCGGCGAACGCCGCTTCGAACGCGCTGACCGCGTCGATCGCCCCGATCGTGAACAACAACGCTTCGATCGCGACGACCGCCCCGAACGCCCCAACGCTGAACAACGCGTCGATCGTTCGAACGCCGCTCCGCTCAACATCACCGAACTCGAGGCGCTGCCTCGCGAAAACCTGATCGACCTCGCCACCGAGATGGGCCTCCCCGACGCCGCCGCGATGCGCAAGCAGGACCTCATCATCCGGCTTCTCCAGGTCCAGGCGGAAAGCCGCGGCAACATCTTCGCTGGCGGCTTCCTCGAAGTCAGCGACGACGGTAACTACGGCTTCCTCCGCGGTGAGCGGATGCTGCCCGGCCCCCACGACATCTACGTCTCTCAGTCCCAGCTCCGCCGCTTCGCCCTTCGCGCCGGCGACTACGTGACGGGGCAGGTCCGGCAGCCGCGCGACAACGAGAAGTACTACGGCCTGCTCAAGGTCGAAGCGGTCAACGGGATGGATCCGGAGGTCGCCAAGCGGCGTCCGTTCTTCGAAAACCTGACGGCCATCTTCCCCAAAGAGCAGATGAAGCTCGAAACGACGCCGGACAACCTGACGCACCGGATTATCGACCTCATCGCCCCGGTCGGCCGCGGCCAGCGCGGCCTCATCGTCTCGCCCCCCAAGGCCGGGAAGACGATGCTCCTGAAGAATATCGCCAACGGGATCACGACCAACTACCCCGACGTCCACCTCATCGTCCTCCTCATCGGCGAACGGCCCGAGGAAGTGACCGACATGCAGCGTACGGTGCGCGGCGAAGTCGTGAGCAGCACCTTCGACGAACCCGTCGAGGACCACACCCGCGTCGCCGAAATGGCTCTCGAACGGGCCAAGCGGCTGGTCGAGTGTGGCAAGGATGTCGTCATCCTGATGGACTCGATCACCAGGCTCACGCGGGCCTATAACCTCGCCCTTCCGCCCAGCGGCCGTACCCTTTCCGGCGGTGTGGACCCTGTCGCCCTCTACCCGCCGAAGCGCCTCTTCGGCGCCGCCCGCAAGTGCGAAGAGGGAGGCTCCCTCACGATCCTCGCAACCTGCCTCGTCGATACGGGCTCCCGGATGGACGAGGTCGTCTTCGAAGAGTTCAAGGGCACCGGCAACCTCGAACTCCGGCTCGACCGCAAGCTCGCCGAACGGCGCTTCTACCCCGCCATCGATATCCAGGCGAGCGGCACCCGGCGCGAAGAGCTCCTCCTCGACGAAAAGACGTTGCGCGGTGTCTACCTTGTCCGCCGAATGACGGCTATGATCTCCCAGAGCGGTCCGAACCAGCTCGAAGCGACGGAACGGCTCCTGGAGCGCCTCGCACGCACGAGCACGAACGAAGAGTTTCTGACGAGCCTGAAGACCGACCTCTAAGCACCCGTCAAGCCCCGCGAATGCGGGGTTCCCGCGGGCCACATGCGCGCCAGCCGCACTGGTCCAGCAGAGGAGGAACGAGCAAGGTAGCTGTAGAACAGCTCCGCGGCTCCCGTGCCGACCACGCGGCCGCCGCCACCTGGCCACCACGTATGATCAACAACGACGGACGACGCGCACGCTCTCACGCCCACGGCAAGCGCCATGGACGGATGACTGTCCATCTGCTCGTGGTCACGCTCGCCATGGTCGCCGTCGGTTTCGCGGCCCGCTTCCCCAGTTCCTCCGATGCGACAACCCTCAAGGCCGTTCCAACCTTCCCCTTCTCCGGAGCGGCCGCGGGCGGGGCACAGCCGCGCGAGGCCGCCTACTTCCGCTCCGGCACGAGCCTCCAGACACGCGCATCGGTGAAGGCCTTCACCACCGTGAGCGACTCCAGCAGTGTCCGCGCCGCGGGCGGCGTGTCCCCCGCCTCGACCTTCTCCTCCGGCGTCGCCTCGGCCGCCGCGACTTCGAACGAAGAGGACGCCGGCGTGAAGCCCCTCGCCGACCAGCTCGACCCACTCCAGCCGTTCGCGCTCGTCACCACCCGGCCAGGGGACACGGTGAGCGCGATCGCGACCAGGTACGGGATCAGCGTGCGTACACTCCTCAGCAACAACCCGACGGTGACCGACAAGAACCTCCTCGCGCTCGGCCAGCAACTGGTCGTCCCCCGCGCCGATGGCATCCTCTACAAGGTCGGCTTCGGCGAGACGGTGGCATCGATCGTCGGCCAGTACGACAACACCTCGGTCGATATCGTGGTCTCCTACCGGCCAAACGCGATCGCCGACCCGGCGACCCTGAAAGAAGGGGACTTCGTCCTCCTCCCCGGCGCGACGATCAAGCCGCCCCCACCACCGCCACCTCCGCCTCCCCCGCGGGCGGCAAGCAACGGCGGCAACCTCTCCGGCAGCGGTGGTGCGCCAGCGCCGGGTGGCGTGGGCCGCTTCAGCATGCCCGTCGCCGTCTACCGCGGCGTCAGCGACGCTTTCGGCGTGGACCGCGGCGGCGGCACCTATCACACGGGAATCGACCTCGACCTCTATGGCTACCACCACTCCAACATCTTCTCGGCCTGCGAGGGAGTAGTCGTGAAGACGGAATATCTGACCTACAGCTACGGCTACCACGTCGTCGTCGATTGCGGCGACGGATGGACCACGCTCTACGCCCACTTCGACCAGATAAACGTCTCGCCCGGCCAGCGCGTCAGCGCTGGCACCGTGCTCGGGATCTCGGGCGTGACCGGATTTACCACCGGCGAGCACCTTCACTTCGAGATCCGTTTCGGCGGCGCCGCCGTGAACCCGGCGGCCTACCTGCCCTTTTAGGCGCCAGAAGAGGCGTGAGCCGAGGAGTGCGGGCCCTCGGGCTTTAGCGGCCGAGGGCCGTGAACGAAGCGGAGCAGGCCCCATCCGAACTGAGCCAGTAGGCCTCATCAAGGCTGGCGGCCGTCAGCGTGTTCAGTGCCGCGTTCGCGCCACGGACCCAGGTAAGCCACTCGCCGTTCGCGCCCTGGGCGTAGACGGCCTTCACGCAGGGGAGCGCCTTCATGATCGTCTGCATGTCGCTCGCGGGCAGCAGCGCCAGGTTCCAACCCGGCTGCGTGTTCACGGCGACCACGGACTGTTCGGCCGGGAGCCCTTCGCGTGGGGCGGCCTCTGGTGAGCCAGCAGCGGGATACACCGAGATGAGGCCCGCGATGTCGTCGGCGCCGAGCGAGCGATGGATACCGCGGTAGCGGAAGAACATGATCGCCTCGCCCTGGTCCACCGTGCAAAGCCCGATCAGCGGCTGGCAGCTGTGCTCCAGGCCGGCCAGGTGGCCCGCCTCGTGGAGGACGATCGTTTCCAGGTCGAGCGAGCCGTTCGCGCCATCGCCGATGCGGGCGAGGGGGCTACTGTTCAGGACGATGTCGATCTCGTGGAGATCGTCGACCTTGCTAGTGACGCCGAGCACGCAACCCGCGCCGCAATCCAGGTCCATCCAGGAGATGACGTTCGCCCCATCGAAGCGAGACGCGTGGGTTCCGGCGGTCGCCTCGGTAGGGCCGGCATACTGGAAGACGAAGCGCGAACCGGGCACATCGCTCCACGTCCGCAGCGCGTTCACCACGGGCGCCGTGGTCAGCCCGGCGGGCGCTCCCGCGGCGTTGTAGGCCACGGCGACGGCGATCTCGTCATCGGCCCAGTGCCATCCCCAGGGAGCGTACTGGGCGTTGGCGTCGCCTTCGCTCTTCATCGCGCCCGCCGCGGGGTTCAGGCGGACGGCGGCCGCCCGCGCCGCCTCAAGGGCCTGTCCGTCGCTATCGGCGCGAATCAAGAAGTGCATCGTCACCGTCCGCCCCGAAGCGTCGAGGACCCGGAGGTCCACGGTCCGCGCTTCCGTGGCGGATGTCTGCCCGGCCTGGCCGAGAAGGATGATGCCCGTGACCAGGAAAACGGCGGCAAGCACAATCCGTACACGGAGTGGCCGCAGGGCGTTGGCGAAACGGTGGCGGACGTTCATCACGAGGCCAACGATACCCGTATGGCCCCCGGTTTGTAACCACCCTGGACCCGGTTGGCAACGATCTGTCACCAATCGGCCACGTAACCGTCGATGAGGGAACATCCGCGCTACTGGCGCTCAACCAACGTAAAGAGGGCTCCGGATTTCTCCAGAGCCCCCGTTACATTCCCCTACCCACGGCTGAGGTCAGGGCACGTACGGCAGGGTCGAGTTCGCCGTCGAAAGGAACCAGTAGGCCTTGCCCTGCTGGAGCGTCGAGAGGCTGTTCACGAAGCCCGGCACCCCCGGAAGGTAGCGCTTCCACGTTTGCGTCGCCGAATCCCAGCCGTAGACCGCCTGGAGTCCGAACGCCTGGCCCGCGAGGGCCTGTCCGGGCGCCGCGTTCTGGCCGGGCCAGGTGAGGAGGTTCGCGCCGGGCACCAGAGCTACGGAACGGGGCGTCTGCGTCGGCGTCCTGGTCGGCATCGCGGTCACCGTCGGTGACGCCGTAGGTGTGGCCGTGGCGCTCGCACTAGGTGATGCCGTAGCGCTCGCCGTTGGTGAGGGCGAAGCTGTCGCGCTCGGAGACGGCGTTGGCGGCGGCGTTGGCGTGCCTGTCGGCGCCGGGCTCGCCGTAGGTGAGGCCGTGGCACTGGCTGTCGGCGTCGGCGTCGGTGTTGCGGGAGCGCCGTAGATAGCCTGTGCCCCTGCGATG
>JANMTH010000588.1:0-1586 GCA_031390305.1 Thermoflexaceae bacterium | reverse complement strand
GACCTCGCCGGCAAGGTCGCCGTAGCCGACCGTGGCGTCCTGAAGTTCGGCGAGAAGTGGGAGAACGTTCGCCTGGCGGGCGCCATCGGTCTCGTCGTGATCAACAACGACGAGGGTGAGATCTCGGGCAACCTCGGCGGCACGGCGGAACGGCCCGTGGTTGGCGTTGCCCTCGCGGATGGGCCGGCCCTGAAGAGCGCCGCCGCGAGCGGACAGACGATCACGATCGAGACGCCCACGGGGAGCGCGACCGTCGCCTACAACGTCGTCGCGCGGCCAACGGCCAACGCCACCTGCCTCGTGCTCGTGGGCGGGCACCACGACACGGTACCCGGCACTCCGGGCGCACACGACAACGCCAGCGGCGCCGCCGAGACGCTGGAGCTGGCGCGGGCCTTCGGCGCCGATGGGCTCGACGCCGGGCTCTGTTTCGCGACCTTCGGCGCCGAGGAATCGGGCCTTTTCGGGAGCGCCGCCCTCGCCAGGGAGATGGAGGCGGAAGGGAAGCTCCCGAAGGCGATGATCAACCTCGATACGACCGGGGCCGGCGCCCGGATCGAACTCATCGGCACGCGAGCGCTCACGGCCGAGGCGGCCGAACTGGCCCGCAAGCTCGGGATCGACGCCGGGGAATCGAACCTGCCCGCTGGCACGAGCAGCGACCACGCGAGCTTCGAGGCGGCCGGGGTGGCGGTCCTCTTCCTCGCCAGCGACGACTTTTCGAATATCCACACGCCGCGCGATACGGTCGCCACCATCAACCCGGAGCTGCTGAAGCAGAACGGCGAGCTCGCCTTCGCGGTCATTCGCCAGATACTCGGCCGGGTTGCCCAAGGATGAAGCCGCTCCTAGCATGGCCCCAAGAGAGATGACGCTTCAGCAACGGTTCACGATCGCCGCCTTCGCCTTCACGGCCCTCTCCGCGCTCGTCCTGGGCGCCTGCGGAGGCGGGGACGATGAGGGCGCCGGCCAGGGCAGGCCGGTTACCGATCCCAGCCTCGTCCCCTCTTCGACGCCGATCGGGCAGAACGCCACCCTCTACCAGATTCGCAACGACACGATCTCGATCGTCGGCGGCGCCTCTGCCTCCGTAACTCCGAATTCCCAGGCGAGCGCCACGGCCCGGGCGAACTACACCATCCTCCCGGGCGAAGGCTGCTCCGTCATCGCCGATAAGCTCGGCATCTCGCTCGATGCGCTCCTCAAAGCGAACCGGACGATCAACGCGGAGTGCACGAATCTGAAGGCCGGCGAGCAGCTGAAAGTACCCGCCGCCCCGGCGACGACCCCCGTCCCGGGCGCCAGCGCCACGCCAAAGTCGAGCGGCAAAGAGTACACCGTTGTCTCGGGCGACGACTGCGGGACCATCGCCGCCAGTTACGGTGTGGAGGTGAAAGCGTTCATCGCGCTGAACGGCATCGATGCCGGCTGTCTCAACCTGAAGGTGGGGCAAAAGGTCAAGATCCCGTAATGTGCTTAAGCAGTTGAGCGACTGTTGGGCCGAATCGCGCTAGACTCTCATGCAGCCGCCAGCGCCCCGGCGAGACTCGACCGGAGTGGCCGTAGCCACATGAGTGACCTAGCTG
>JANMTH010000728.1:0-11473 GCA_031390305.1 Thermoflexaceae bacterium | reverse complement strand
GCGGTGGACGAGTGTCGCGGCGACGGAGCTATCGACGCCGCCGGAGAGCCCGCAGATGACGCGGCCGTCGCCGACCTGTTCGCGGATGGCGGCGACCGTCTCGTCGATGAAGTTGCCGGCCGTCCAGGTGCCCGGGCAGCGGCAGACGCCGTGGACGAAGTTGCGGATCATCTCCTTGCCGCGGGGGGTGTGTACGACTTCAGGGTGGAACTGGAGGCCGAAGTAGCCGCGGCCGGCGTCGGCCATAACGGCGATGGGTGAATTCGCGGACCTGGCCAGGGCCTCGAAGCCGGGTGGCAGGGTCTCGATGCGGTCGCCGTGGCTCATCCAGACTTCGATTTCGGCGGGCATACGGGCGAAGAGGGCGCTTTCGCGCGCGCTCGTGATCATCGCCGGGCCGTATTCGCGATGGTTGCCCGGGGCGACGTGGCCGCCGAGCTGGTGGGCCATGAGCTGCATGCCGTAGCAGATGCCGAGGACGGGAACGCCGGATTCGAAGACCCAGGCGGGCGCCATCGGCGCATCGGGCTCGTAGACGCTGTTGGGGCCGCCGGAAAGGATGACGCCGCGGAGGTCGAGGTCCTTCACGCGCTCCCACGGGGTGTCCCAGGGGAGGAGCTCGCAGTAGGTGTCCTGTTCGCGGACGCGCCGTGCGATGAGCATGCTGTATTGGGCGCCGAAATCGAGAACGACGATCGTCTCGTGGCGCTTTGCGATGTCGGGGACGACGCCAGAGACGTCTGCCGGTGTTGCGCTGCTCAACCGTCTGCCACCTGCGGCCGGGAGTAAGGAAGAACTGTACACCCTGATCAGCGAATTCGGCACGCCGACGTTCCATGGCCGGATTCGGCCTGGTAGCTAGTTGAGAAAGCGGGCGTTCGTTGCCGGCAGTTGCGCCCTCACCCCCGCCCCCTCTCCCAGTGCGCTGGGCGAGGGGAGAGACCAGCCCCGAAAGGACGCCAGCAAATATCGCGGACTCTTGCGGGGGAGTACTAGCAGGGTGCTGAGAAAGGGTACGATTGGGGACGAAGTCGACAATAACGCATTGCTCAGGGTAATTTCCCGAGTCTAGCCTTCGGGACGAAGGATATGACGCCTGAGTTTTTCATCACCCTGCTAGGGAAAATCGGAACCGGGAACGCTTTCGGGGTCGTGGACGAGTTCCGACCAGCGGCGGGCGATGGTGTCGATCGCGGCCGGTGGCGGCGCCCAGGGGATGCCCCGGACGATTACGCCACGATTCTCCGTGTACTCGACAAGGCCTTCCGACTCCAGCCGCCGGAATGCCTCGCGGACCGGGGTCTGGGAAACGCCCCACTGGGCGGCTACTTCCTGCTGGCGCAGGTGTTCGCCCTCGCCGACGCGGCCGGACATGATCCCCGTCTGGAGGGCCTCGTAGACGGCGTCAGCCTTCGTCTTGCCCGCGGTCCGGTGAATCACCATCGGCCTAGCATACTCCGCGCCGTTCCGGGCCGCCGGGTTCCTTCAGCGTGGCCGATGTCCGCCCTGGTTGCGGGAGCGGGGCGCGAAGGCAGCGGGCACTTCGCACCCCGGCACTCGGCTCTTCTACGGCTTCTCGTTGGAGAAGATGGTGGTTCCGGCGGCGCCGAACATCCCGCCTACCCCGTGGCAGACGGAGATCCTGGCGCCAGCGACCTGGGCGGGGGCAATGCCGCGCATCTGGCGGATGCTCTCCTGGAGGGCGTACATGCCGTACATGCCTGAATGCGTGTAGCTCAGGCCGCCGCCGTTGGTGTTCAGCGGCAGCTTGCCGCCCGGCCGCGTGTTGCCCGCGGCGATGAACGGGCCGGCTTCGCCTGGCTTACAGAAGCCGAGGTCCTCGAGCCCGTAAATCGGGAGGTGGGCGAAGGCGTCGTAGATCATCAGGTGGTCTACGTCGTCGTGACTGATGCCGGCTTCGGCGAAGGCCGTCGCTCCGGAGACTCGGAAGGCGCGAGAGGATGTGAGGTCCTCCATCTGGCTGACCATGGGTGTCTCCACGCTTTCGCCGGTTCCGAGGATGTAGACGGGCTTCGTTGGGAAGTCCTTCGCGCGGTCCGAAGAGGTGAGGATGAGGGCGCCCGCGCCGTCGGTTACGAGACAGCACATGGGCAGGCGGAAGGGGTAGGCGATCATTCGGGCGTTGAGGACGTCCTCGACGGTCATCGGGTCCTTCATCACGGCGTTGGGGTTGCGGGCCGCGTACTCGCGCTGTACGACGGCGACCATCGCGAGCTGCTCCTCGGTGAGGCCGTGGCGCTTCATGTAGCGCAGGACGGGGATGGTGAAGCTCGTGGGTGCGCCCATCGGCCCCGTCCAGGCTTCGAACTGCCCCTGGAGCGTCGATTTGCCCATCCCGAAGCCGCCACGGCCGATCTGGGATCGGCCGCTTTCGCCGTGGGTGATGAGGATCGTTTTGGCGAGGCCGGATTCGATTGCGGCAACGGCATGGCGGACGTGGATGATGAACGAACAGCCACCGACGGAGGTGCCATCGATGAAGGTCGGCGTGATCCCGAGGTACCAGGCGACCTCGGTCGGGCTCTGGCCGGCGCAGGCGAGGCCGTCGATGTCCTTCGGCCCGATCCCGGCGTCGGCCATCGCCCGGATGGCGGATTCGGCATGGAGCCCGATCTGTGAGTAGCCGGGAAGGCGGCCCTCGGCGTTGACCATTTCGGCGGCGCCAACGACCGCTACGCTTCCGCGCTTGAGCATCGTCTAGTTCTCCTGAGCAGGCCGGAAGAGCGGCAGGGTGATGTCGTCGTTGACCCGGTGGGGGGCAAGGACGACGGGCATGTCGAGTCGCAGCGCTTCGGGGGTCTGGGGACAATCGACGATGTTGGTCTGGATTCGGGGCCCTTCCTCAAGCTCAACGACGGCGATACTGAAGGGCGCTTCAAAGCCCGGTGGCGGCCGGTGGCTGATGACGTAGGTGTGGAGCGTGCCGCGGCCGCTGGCTTCGAACCATTCGACCTCCTGGGAAGGGTCTCCGGGAAAGAACGGGCGGGGAGGGAAATAGGCCTTGCCGGTGCTCTTGCTGCGTTGGAGCATCAGCTTCCCCTCCTTCAGCCCGTCCCAGAACGGCTGGGTTTCGGGCGTCGGTTGGGGCGCCATCTTCGAATAGTCGTTCAAGGAACACTACCTTTCTGCGAGTCCGGCCACCATGGGGTGTCGGCTGCGCGTGTAAAGAGATCTCTACCGTCTACGTGAGGGTTGTGGCAAGTCCGCTGCCGGGTGCCGGCCCGAATCAGCTGCTGACGGCCGCCAGGTTCACGAATACGCCCTGCCGTTCGCTCGCCCCCATCGGCCTCAGGCCTGGCGGTAGGCGCGGTGCCGGAGGAGGATGCTCTGGAGGATACCAAGCGACATAAACACGCTCACCAGCGACGACCCGCCCTGGCTGATGAAGGGCAAGGGGATCCCGGTGACGGGAAAGAGACTGACATTCACCGCAATGTTAATAAAGGTCTGCATGAGCAATAAGACGACTATGCCTACGGCGACCAACTGTCCGGCCGTGTCTCCGGCGATCTGGGCCACCCGGATCCCGCGCATGAGGAGGACGATGAAGAGGGCGAAGAGGACCATGGCGCCGGCGAAGCCCAGCTCTTCGCCGAGGACGCTGAAGATGAAGTCCCGCGTGGGCACCTTCAGGTAGCGCAGCTGGGTCTGTTCGCCGTTCGTGAGGCCCTTACCCCAGATCTGCCCGGAACCGACGGCGATCTGCGACTGGCGGATGTTGTAGCCTTCGCCGAGTGGGTCCTCGTTGGGGTCTACCAGCACGCCGATCCGCGCCACCTGGTAGTCGGCGACGGCGAACGTGTAGACGAACGGCAAGGCGACAAGGCCGACGGCGGCGAGGATGAGGAGATGCCGGCGGCTGACTCCGGCAACCAGGACAACGCCAAGCCAGATGGCGAAGAAGACGATGGCGGTGCCAAGATCCGGCTGAATGAAGACGAGGAAGGCGCAGGGGATGACGATAAGGAGCGAGACAACGAGGGCGCGAAGCTCCCGTGCGTCTCCGCCGTGTTCGGAGAAGAACCGGGCCAACACGAGGATCGTCGCCAGCTTCGCGAACTCGGATGGCTGAATCTGGATCGGACCCATGGTGAACCAACGGGTCGAACCACCGACGGTATCGCCGACCGCCAGGACAGCGACGAGCGAGAGCATGGAGAGCCCGTAGAGGATCCACGCGTAGTGTGTGAGATGGTGGTAGTCGAATCGTGAGACGCCGAGCATGACGCCGAGACCGATGACGGCGAAGACGGCCTGCTTGGCGACGGGGTTGGAAAGGCTGGCGAAAGGCCCGTCGTAAACCTGGCGTGAGCCGGAATGGATGAGGGCGAGGCCGAGAAGCACGAGGAGGAATGAGACGATGACCATCACGTAGTCGAAGCGGTCCCAGCCGCCGAAGAGCCGGCCTCGGGTTCGCGCACCGCCTCCCCATTCGAGGGCGGCCACTAACGCACGTTCTCCCAGTAATACTGGATGATCCTCGCGGCGACCGGGGCGGCTTTCGAGCCGCCGACGCCGCGGTCGAAGTAGACCGTCACCACGATCTCGGGGTTGTCGAACGGCGCAAAGCCTGTGAACCAGGCGTGCTCGAAGGTGTCACCCGACTTGTAGTCGATGAACTGCGCCGTCCCTGTCTTCCCCGCGACATCGATCCCGGGTACGGCGCCAAGTGCCCCGGCGCCGTCGAGGACCGATTCGTGCATGCCCCGCCGGATGTCGGCGAGGTACTTCGGATCGACTGGTACCTGTTTCCACTCGGGTTCGATCTTCCTGACGATCTTGCCATCCGGCCCTACGATCTCGGCGGCGACGTGCGGCGTGAGGAGCTTACCGCCGTTGGCGACGGCGGCCGTCATGCGCGCTACCTGGAGCGGCGTGGCGGTCACGTCGCCCTGGCCGATTCCCATGTTGCAGGTGTCGCCGTAGTACCAGTCCCGGTCTCCCGGAGTTCCGTCCTTGTGAACGCGCGCTTTCCATGCGGGGTCAGGAATGAGCCCGCTCTCTTCGCCGCCGATATCGATGCCGGTGGGCGAATCGAATCCGAACTGGCGGGCGTAGTAGGCGAGGATTGTCGCCGAGTCGTACGTGTTCTTGCCAAGGCCGCGGGACTCGCCGAGGATCCCGCACGAAGCCTGGAAGAAGTAGATGTTCGAGGACCAGGCGATCCCCCGGTAGAGGTCCACGAGTCCGTGCGCTCGCCAGTCATCAAGGTAGAAGGGCTGGCCGTCCTCGCCCTTCAATTCGAGCTTGGCGGAGGTCACGTTACGGGTCGTCGCCGGGGTAATCCGTCCGGTCTCGAGCGCCGCCGCCGCCGTCACGAGCTTGAACGTGGAGCCCGGCGCCGCGTTCGAGAGCGCTTTGTTCAGGAGTGGCGAACCGGCCTCATCGTCGAGGAGGCCCTGGAGCTCGGCCGCCCGAGCCTCGCCCGCACTCCAGATGTTGTTGTCATAGGAAGGGACGGAAACGATCGCGAGGACGGCGCCGGTCCGGGCGTCCATGACCACCGCGGCGGCCACCCGGGCGTCGCCGTTCAGCTCGTCGTTGCCCAGCGCCTTCAAGGAGTCGGTGAGCAGTTCGCTGACGTAGCTCTGGAGGCCCGCGTCGAGGGCGAGCCTGACGCTGTTGCCCGGTACCGCGTCAGTCGAATCGAACGCTTCGATGAGCCGGCCCTGGGCGTCCTGTTCGGCCGATGTGACTCCGCGTTCGCCGCGGAGGTCCTTTTCGTAGCGCGCCTCTATTCCCGCCTTACCGATGACCTCGTCGAAGGCGTACTCCTCCTTGCGGAGGGCCGCGTACTCGGCGGCGTCGAGCTTGCCGACGTAGCCGAGGATGTGGCTGAACTCGGTTGCGATGTACTCCCGGCCGGGGCGGACGGCCATGCCAACGCCCGGGATGTCGACCACCGCTTCCGCGAGGCGGAGAGCCTGCTCCTTGTCGAGCCGCTTCTTGAACTCGATCTCGATGAAGCCCTGCTTTGCGGCCTCCCGCTCCTTCACCTGCGCCTGGATCTCGAGGGCTGGCACGCCGACGAGCTTTTCGAGGCGGAGGTAGATCTGATACCGCTCCTGTTCGCTTTCCGGGAGCAGTTCGGGGAGGACGGTGGCGACGTAGACGCTGGTGTTCCGGACGAGCGGCACACCGTTCCGATCGACGATCAGGCCGCGGGGGGCGAGGGAGGTGGTCTGGGTGATGTGGTTCTCTCGCGAACGGCGGGCGTACTCCTCGCCATCGACAACCTGCATTCGGAAGAGCTGGGCGCCGAGGATGAGAAACGCGACGACGACCGCCGCCCGCAAGGCGAAGAGGTTTCCGTGTGGCCGCAGCCGCGCCGGGCCAGAGGAGGCGCGCCAGTTGTCGTCCAACCTGCTCATCTCAGTGCCACCCCGTCCTTTGCAGTGTAAGCGGTCGATTCGTCCAGCCCAGCGCGCGGAAAGGCAGATAGACCATCGTTGCGAAGACGGCGTCGAGGAGCAGGCCGGGGAGAAGGACGTCGCCGATGAGTGCCCCTGGCGCAAAGGGAGCGCCTTCGATGAACGCACCGGTGGAAAGCACGGTCCGCGCCCAAAGGCCGGCGAGCAGGATCGCGGCGAGGATGCGGAGGTAACGGCTGAGGGGCAGGTGCCCGCCTTCGAAGAGGTAGGCGAGGGGAAGCAGTGGGAGGTAGGCCAGGATCAAGAGGCCGGGCGCGCGGTTGCTGGTGAAGGCGACGAAGAGGGCGAGGAGCGGCATCGCGATCATCGTTCGCCGCGGGCCGGCGGTGAAGGCGAGGGCGAAGAGCGTCAGGAGCGTGACGTCGGCGATTGCGCCGCCAACGGGGAAGAGCGGGGCGACGGAGACCTGGAAGAGGGCCGCCGCCACGATCACGAGGAATACGGCGAAGGTGATCACGGCGCGACGCCGGTCGGCTGTGGGAGGAAGCTGGTGATCACCTGGACGGTGGTCGCCGTGGAGAGCCTGACGAGCGGCTCCAGCTTGATGGCCGGGCTCAGGTCCTGGGCCGTCCCCTTGACCTCCGTGACGCGGCCGATGGGAATGCCCGCGGGAAAGCGGCCGGAGATCGCGGAGGTCTGGATGATGTCGCCAACCTTGACATCCGGTTCGGCGAAATTGAAGACGACCTGGTGGTTGGCGGAGCCCTTGACGCTTCCCGTGCTGCGCGTCTCGACGGTTTCGCCGTTGACGGCGCTCTTTGCGTCGGTGATCAGCCGGACGAAGGCCTGACCGCCGGTGACCTTGATGACGGAGCCCATCAGCGTCCCGTTCGCCGAGACGACGACCATCCCCACGCGGACGCCATCGTTGGAACCGCGGTCGATGCTGAGTTCGTCCTGGAAGGGTGTCGAAGTTCGGTGGACGACGTTGGCGGCAAGGCGTGTCTGGTCCTTCAGGGTGCCGCTGAGGTTGAGCTGCGCTTCGAGTTCCTTGACGCGCTCTTCCGCCTGGCGAGCGCCGCTCAACTGGTTCAGGAGCCGCTCGTTCTCGATCCGGAGTTTGCGGTTCTCGTCCTGGAGGTCGTTGAGTTCGCCAGCGTTGGAAAGGAGCGTGGCTATCGGACGGAAGACGGCGTTCAGGCCCGTTTGAAACGGCGAGGCGACGGTGAGGAAGGCACCCTGGACGGGATTCAAGACGCCGATCTGGCTCGCGGCGGTTACCACGAGGGCGAGTCCGACCATTGCGCCGAGCCACCACGTATACCGTGAGAAGATGAGCATAGGCCATTCCTACGGGGCGCAGCGCCGATCTTACCTCCTGCGCGAGGCGAGTTGCGACTGCACTTTGCTTAAGAGGGCTTGTTCTTCGAGGACTTCGCCTGCGCCACGGACGACGCAGAGGAGGGGGTCTTCGGCGACGTAGACGGGGAAACGTGTTTCCTGGCTGAGGCGGCGATCGAGGCCACGGAGCAGCGCGCCGCCGCCAGCGAGGGCGATGCCGTGGGCCATGAGGTCGCTGACGAGCTCCGGTGGGGTGACTTCGATCGTCGAACGGACCGCTTCGACGATCGCGCTGATCGATCCGGCAAGAGCGTCGCGGATCTCGACGGTGCTGACCTGGACAGCCTTCGGGAGACCTGTCGCGAGGTCGCGTCCGCGAAGGTCGACCATCTCTTCTGGCTCAAGGGGGGCGGCCGAGCCGGCGATCTTCTTGATCTCCTCGGCCGTCCGTTCGCCGATGAGGAGGTTATGGACCTGGCGGGCGTAGGCGATGATGTCCTGGTCCATTTCGTCGCCGGCAACGCGGATGGAGGTGGAGACGACCATACCCCCAAGCGAGATGATGGCGACTTCGGTGGTGCCGCCGCCGATGTCGACGATCATGCAGCCGGCGGCTTCGATGACGGGGAGGCCCGCGCCGATGGCGGCGGCCATCGGCTCTTCGATGAGGTAGCAGGCACGGGCGCCGGCGTTGAGGGCGGCGTCGTGGACCGCTCGCTTTTCGACTTCGGTGACGCCGCTGGGGATGCCAACGACGACCCGCGGCTGGGCGAGAAAGGTCCGGTCGTGTACGGCGCGAATGAAGTAGCTGAGCATCTTTTCGGTGACTTCGAAGTCGGAGATGACGCCGTCGCGGAGGGGTCGGACGGCGACGATGTTGGCCGGGGTCCTGCCAACCATGCGCTTCGCCTCGGCCCCGATGGCGAGAATCTTCTTCGTGTTGCGGTCGATCGCGACGACCGACGGTTCGTCGATCACGATGCCGCGCCCACGTACCATGACGAGCGTGTTCGCCGTCCCGAGATCGATGGCGATGTCGTGTGAGAGGAAGCCGAACACGGCGGAGAGTGGCTTGAAGATCTTCAACGCGAAGCCAGATTGGGGACCGCGCGGGGCAGGTCGAGATGCATGGTTCCAGTATACGCGCCATCACGAGGAGAACCAACGGGTGGGTTTACTTCACGCTTCGAGAATGCTTGCGAGTGTTTCCTGAGCGGTAAGTTCGAGCGCTGCGGCCCCCTCCTGGAGTACCCGCAAGAAGAGGTCCTCGTCGATCGTCCGTACGCCGAGCTTCTCGGCCTTCGTCCGCTTCGAGCCGCCGCCGGCGCCGACGACCAGGGCGGTCGTGCTCTTCGTGACGCCGCCGCCGACCTTGCCCCCGAGCTCCCGAATCCGGTCCTCGGCCGTCTCGCGGGACATGCTCTCGAGGGTCCCGGTCACGACCATGGTCATCCCGGCGAGGAGGTCGCTGGCGGCAACCGGACCTTCCTGAAGAGGGTCGATCCCGTGGGCCCGCAAGCGTTCGATGAGGGCGACGTTCTCGGGATACCCCGACCATTCGGCGATACTCCGGGCGACTATCGGACCGATGCCATCGACCTCCTGGAGCTCTTCGGCCGAAGCCGCCATGAGGCCTTCGAGGCTCTGGCAATGGGTGGCCAGGAGACGGGCCGTTTCGAACCCGACGTGGCGGATGCCCAGGGCGAAGAGGAGGTTGCTCAGCGGCCGGGACTTGCTCTTCTCGATCCCGGCGAGGAGGTTTTCGGCCGATTTGCTGATCCGTCCCCCCTTTGTCAGGAAGTCATCGACGGTTCCGAGGCGCTCCGCGCTGAGGCCGTAAAGGTCCACCGGCGAGCGCACGAGGCCGCTGGTGTAGAGCGACCTTGCCGTCCGCTCGCCGAGGCCCTCGATGTCCATCGATGCCCGGCCAGCGAAGTGCTCGATGAGCCGAATCCGCTGCGTCGGGCAGGCCGTGTTCGGACAGTAGAGCGCCGCCTCCCCTTCATCCCGGACCACCGGCGTCTGGCAGGACGGGCAATCGGCGGGCATGGTGAAGACGGTCTCCTCGCCCGTGCGGAGGCTCACCACCGGCCCGACGACCTGTGGGATGACCTCGCCCGCGCGTTGGACGATCACCGTGTCGCCCTCACGAATATCCTTCCGGAGAATGTCCCCCTCGTTGTGAAGCGTCGCCAGGCTGACGGTCGCGCCTCCCAGCACCACCGGTTCGAGGACGGCGAAGGGCGTGAGGACGCCCGTCCGGCCGACATTGACTTCGATCCGCTTGAGCTTCGTCGTGCGCTGTTGCGGCGGCCACTTGAAGGCGGTCGCCCAGCGTGGTTCGCGGCCTGCGACGCCGAGGCGCTCCCACTGGCGGCTGTCGTCCAGCTTCATCACTACGCCGTCGATGTCGTAGTCGAGCCGTTCGCGCCGTTCGGCCCACCAGGCGATCCGCTCCCAGGCGCCGTCGAGGTCCGGATGGAGGGCGACTTCCGGGTTCACGCGGAAACCCATGGCGGCCAGCCACTGGAGCGTCTCGAGGTGGCTCTCGGGGTGTGACCCATCGCACCAGCCGAGCTGGTAGATGAAGACGTTGAGCGGCCGGTTGGCGGTGATCTTGGGGTCGAGCTGGCGGACCGAGCCGGCGGCGGAGTTCCGGGGATTCGCGTAGAGGGCCTGGCCGCGCTCCGCTCGATCGGCGTTCATGGTCTCGAAGCCGCTCTTCGTCATATACACCTCGCCGCGGACTTCGAACGACGGCGGGAAGTCTCCGGTGAGCGAAAGGGGGATGGTTTTCAGCGTTCGCAGGTTGGCGGTGATGTTCTCCCCTCGCCTGCCATCGCCACGCGTCGCGCCCTGGACGAATCGGCCGTCCTCGTAGACGAGGGCGACGGCCAGCCCGTCGATCTTCGGTTCGCTCGTGACCGCGAACTCTCCGTCGCCGAGGCGGTCGCCAGCGCGCCGCCGCCAGTTGTCGAGGTCTTCGCGGGTGAAGCTGTTGGAGAGGCTGAGGAGGGGCTGGCGGTGCTCGACGATGGCGAAGGCGGGCGAGGGTTCGGCGCCTACGCGCTGGGTGGGCGAATCGGGCGTAATCAGCTCCGGGAAGTGGCGCTCGATCGCCCGGAGCTCGTTCAGGAGGGCGTCGTAGTCGGCGTCGGAGATCTCCGGATTGTCGAGGACGTGGTAGCGATAGTTGTGGTAGTTCAGCCCCGAACGGAGCTCTTCGGAGCGCAGGCGGGCGCTGTACTGGTCCTGGTGTTCGTTGCTGGTCGCGGGCATGGTGGTAAGTATATCGAGGGACGCCACCAACTTCGGCCACCACGCCACTGGCCGGTGTCACGAATTGTGGCGGTGAGGTTGGTGCCGGGGGCGCTAGTCGCCGCAGCCGAGGCTCACGCTGAGGCCGGACCGATCACGGATGAGCTGCTCCGTCTTAAGGCAGGCGGCTGGCTCGCCCTGGAAGGCGCCGTCCAGTTTGAGGGCCTTGACCCGGCCGGCGAGCGCAGCTTCGTCCCGGAGGGTCGGCAGTTCCGCGAGAAGTATGTCGACCGCCTCCATTGCCTGAGCCCGACCGGACGTGTCCGGGCCGCCCGCGGCCGGGGGCCAGCCTGGCTTCGGGTCCTGGGCGACGACTTCGCGGATGCGACTCAGCGTGAGCGTGGCTGCCCCTGGCAGGACGGGTCCGGAAGAACCGCCAGGCACCGCCCACAGCGCGATAGCGTCGCCCTTCACCTCACCCA
>JANMTH010000695.1:0-3628 GCA_031390305.1 Thermoflexaceae bacterium | reverse complement strand
GGACCGTGTCGAGCCGGTCCCTGCGGGAGATCCTGGGCGGCATACAGCTCTTCCTCGAGCCGGTCGCCACCCGCTAACGCGGCTCCAACCTGGCTTCCCGGCCATCCGAGTGAACGGGCTCCCCCTCGCCCACCAAGGCCGGAGGCTAACATGGCTTGCCGCCAGGGTGAGGGATCGAACAGGCCGTAGGATCTGGACACTACGGCGACTTTGGACGCGGTCGCCCGTTCTCCCCTCGCCCAGCGCACTGGGAGAGCAGAATCTCTACCCGGGGGTGAGGGCGCTAGCGCCGCGGATGGAGATCGGGCAGCATTCCCCCGTGCTCTTCCCGTTCCCCCATGCTCCGAATGGCGAAAGCCTCGTCTCAGCCGAATGGCTTCAGGCCGCATTGGAATCCCTGGGTGGCGAAGCCCGAGGACCGCGGGCTCCGGCCCTTCACAACAAGCATCTCCTCGTCCTCGAAGTGAGCTGGGCGACGCTCGCCGAGGCCGCCGCTTACCACGCCGGCCACGTCCCCGGCGCCTTGCACCTCAACACCGACGACTTCGAAGACGGCTACCCGACCTGGCGGCTCCGCCCGCTGGCAGAACTCCAGACGGTCATCGGCGGACTTGGCCTGCGCCCGGCGACGACCGTCGTGGTCTACAGCCACCAACCCATCGCCGCAGCCCGCGCCTGGTGGGTGCTGACCTACGCGGGCGTCGAGGACGTACGGATTCTCAATGGCGGCTACGGCGCGTGGGTTGCGCGCGACTATCCCGGCGAGTCCACGGTCAACGAACCTTCCCCATGCGCGTTCATCGCCCGTGGCCGCCCGGAACTCCTCGCCACCCCTGCCGACATCCGCTTCGAGCTCACTGCCGGTACGGCCTGGCTCGCCGACGTCCGAAGCGCCGCTGAGTTCGACGGCGCCGTGAGCGGCTACGCGTACCTCGACCGGCGTGGCCGCTTGCCCGGCGCGATCCACGTTGGCGACGCCGCGGACGAAGCCCACATCTATTCCAACGCCGACGGCACATTCCGGGACCCGGCCCAGATCCTCGCGAACTGGGCTGAAGCGGGCATCCGTTCGACCACGGATCCGACCCGGTTCGACCGCGAGGTGATCGTCTACTGCGGCAGCGGCTGGCGATCGAGCGCGGCCTTCTTCGCCACCTGGCTCATGGGCTACACGAACATCCGCAACTTCTCCGACGGTTGGTGCGGCTGGAGCACGATCTACACGCCCGACCCAACGGCCGGCGGCAGCACCCCAGGTTGGCGCCAGGATTCCAGCGCCAACCCGATCATCGGACCCACGGAGGAACGGGCCGTGCCGCTCCCTTGAATCAGCCCGGCCACAGGGGGCACGATAGCCGTTCGACTCTCCCTTCCGAGGCCCATCACCCATGACCGACGCAACCACCGACCGCGTAGCCCTCGTCGTCGCCGCCCATCCCGATGACGGCGATTTCGGCGCCGCCGGCTGGACGGCCAGGCGCGCCGCCGAAGGCTGGTCGGTCTACTTCCTTGTCTGCACGAACGGAGCGAAAGGCACCTCCGACCGCGAGATGACCCGCGAACGGCTGATCGCCCTCCGCCGCGAAGAACAACGCGAGGCCTGCCGCCGGATGGGGGCCACCGATGTCTTCTACCTCGACAACGAGGACGGCGAATTGGTCTACGACCGCCGCTTCCTCGAACAGGTCGTCCGCTACATCCGCACCCTCCGCCCCCACACGGTCCTCACCCACGACCCAACAGACATCATCATCCGCGACAGCTTCATCAACCACCCGGACCACCGTGCCGTCGGCACCGCCACGCTCGACGCCGTGTATCCGACGGCGCGCGACCACCTCAACTTCCCCGAGCACCTGGACGAGGGGATCGAACCGCACAAGGTCCGTGAAGTCCTCCTCTGGAGCACCAACCAGCCGAACTTCGACATCGATATCTCTGAAGACGTCGACCGCAAGATCCACGCCCTCACCGCCCATGTCACCCAGTTCGGCAGCCAGAAGGACTTCGTCGATTTCGTCCGCGAACGCTGGAAGGACGAGAATGGCCGCTACCTGGAACGATTCCGGCGGATCGAGCTCCAGTTTTAGGATCGCCTGACAGGCAAACAGACGCGGAGGCGCAGAGACCGGGGGAGCATCAGATGAGCAACGAGCCTGAAGTCATCGTTCGGCCAGCGGCGCGCATCGTTCTGATCGACGAGCACGACCGCTTCCTCCTCTTCCGCTTCGATATGGGCGCCAGCGACGACCGGCCGGGACGCTCCGTCTGGATCACCCCGGGCGGCGGCATCGACCCCGGCGAATCAGTCGAGGATGCCGCCCGCCGCGAGCTTTGGGAAGAGACCGGCCTCCGGGCGGAGCTAGGCCCGCGCATCTGGACACGCACGCATCGCTTCACCTGGGACGGCCGCTTCCTCGAACAGCGCGAGACCTTCTTCCTCGTGCGGACGGCCGCGATGGAGATCGCGACCACGAACTGGACGGCCGAAGAACGGACCGCCCTCGCCAGCCACCGCTGGTGGACCGTGCCAGAGCTCCTCGCCAACCCGGACGGCGTCTATTTCGCCCCGCGCCGGCTTCCCGAGCTGGCAGCCAGCTTGCTGCGCGAAGTCCCCACCGCTCCCATGGACGTTGGCGTATGACAGGCGCACGGGCCGTGCCCGGTCCGGCCGAAGCGGCCGAGCACCTGGAAGCTCTGGCTCGCGCCGAAGGCTTCAGCGAGGTGCGTTTCGCGCCAGCCGGGCCGCTCATCGAAGCCAGGGACGCCGCCCTCGCCGCTCGCGCCGCGGGCCACCTCGATGGCCTGGGGTGGATGACTGAAGAATGGCTGACCCGCTCCACCGACCCCAACGCCTTCCTCGCGGCAGCGAAGACGGTCATCGTCCTCGCCCTTCCCTACACGCCGGGCGCCGCGCCCGCCGCGCTGAGCGCCGGACAACCCGCTCGCGGCCGCATCGCCGCCTATGCCGCGGGCCGCGACTACCACCGCGTCTTCGAATCGAAGCTGCGCCGCCTCGCCCGCATCATCCGCGAGGAATTTGGGGCGAGCGCCCGGCCAACGGTCGACTACGGCCCCCTCCTCGAACGGCCACTCGCCGCGCTCTCGGGCATGGGCTGGCAGGGCAAATCCACGATGCTCCTCGTTCCCGGCTTCGGCCCATGGGTACTGCTCGGGGCCATCGCCACAAGCCTCGAACTCTCGCCCGGCGAGCCGCTGCGCAAGAGCTGCGGCTCCTGCTCCCGCTGCGTCACGGCCTGCCCGACGGGGGCGCTCTCGCCAGAAGGCGGCGTCCTCGACGCCCGTCGCTGCATCAGCTACCACACGATCGAAAACCGGGGCGCCATCCCACGCGAGCTTCGGCCGCTCTTCGGGTCCTGGGTCTTCGGCTGTGACGACTGTCTCTCCTCCTGCCCCGTCGGCCGCAACGCCGGCCCCGGCGCCACGGAGCTGCAGCCCCGCTCGGCGAATGAGGCCGCACCCGTGCTCGCGGAACTGCTCACCCTCGATGACGCGTCCTTCCTCGAACGCTTCCGCGGCCGCGCGATCATGCGCGCGAAGCGCGACGGCCTGGTTCGCAACGCCTGTGTCGCGCTCGGGAACGTGGGCACCGCAGCGGACCTGCCGG
>JANMTH010000680.1:0-1881 GCA_031390305.1 Thermoflexaceae bacterium | reverse complement strand
GGCGCCGCCCGGGTCACCGCCATCCGTCAGGCCCGCGGAATCGGCCCCGCCTCCGCGCTCCGCCATCCCTTTCTTGTCGCTGAAGAACTTGACCGTCCCCTTCTCCATCGCTACCGGATCGCCCGGGTCCTCACCGGCCCCCGCATCGCCGCCGGCGCGGTTGATGTTCGACTTCGAGAGATTGAGATTCGAGGCCTCGACTGGTTCGGGGATGCCACCGCCGCCGCCCTCCGGCCCGGTCGCCGCGAGGTTCTTGATGTTCGAATGCGAGGTGTTGATAGCAGCCGCGGCCGGGTCCTCGCCGCCCTCCGAAGAGCCGCCCTCGGCGCGATAGGTGTTGGACTTCGAGGAGTTCAGATTGACCGCCAGGCCCGCGGAAGCATCGCCGTCGTCCGTCGCACCGCCCACAGGCGCGAGGTTGATGTTCGACTTCGAGAGATTGAGATTCGCGGACTCGACTGGTGAGGGGATGCCACCACCGCCGGCATCCGGCCCGTCTTCCTCCTGGGCGAGGCGGTCACCGCGATCGTTCGTCTTCTGGTCATACGTCTTCGACGTCAGGCCCGCCACCGGACCGTCATCGAGCGTCCCACCGCCCGCGCCGGCCACAGCCGCCGGATCGTCCTCGTGGCCCAGGCGGTCGTTGGACTGGTTCGATTTCGTCTTATTCTTCAGAACCGAAACCGGACCCTCGTCGAGGGTCCCATCGCCATCGAGGTCCGCCGCCGCCGGATCGTCCTCCTGGCCCGTGCGGTTGTTCTGGATATTGGACGAAGTCTTCGTCACTGTGCGGGCCAGGTCGGCGTCGCCCTCGACCCCGCCGCCGGCGGTGTCCGCTTCGGCGGTACGGAAGGTGTTTGATTTCGTGGTGTTGATGCCAGCCGCCGGGCCGGCCGGCGTCGGGTCCAGCCGTATCGGGCCGGTCGCCTGGGGATCGGCCCCGCCGCCGCCCGCTACTCGCTCAAATTGCAGATCCGATTCGTTGTACTGGACGACGCCTTCCGGAGCACCGTCCGCCGCCGCCCCCGTGGGATCGGCTTCCTGGCTCTGCCGATCGTTGGACTGGTTCGATTTGGTCTTGGTCTTCAGGACCGAGACCGCTCCCTGGTCGGTTTCGGCCGACGGCCCACCATCGTCCGCCCGTTCCTGGGTCGCCGTCGCGGAGGAATCACCAGCGCTTTGGCGGCCGAATACTTTGCGAATGTTGAATGCCATGTCACTCCCTTCCTTTCGGGTCAGCCGGCGGCGCGCTGCTGCCGGAGCAGGTCCACGAACAGCGTGGAGGCTGGCCCGAAGCGGGGCACAAGCGAGTCGAAGGCGGAAAGCGGGGCGGCGCTGGCGGCCGCCGCCTCTGGATCGGACGAGTTCGCCAGGTGGACGACGATGTGCGCCGGCGGATAAAACCGCCCGAGATACTCGCTCAGGGGCCGGTAGTCCTCGGGTTTCATCTCCAGCAACGACGAGGTCTCGGCCAGCCCAACGCCCGCGACCTGCAACAAGAGGAGGGGAACGGACGGCTGGATAGGCATCTGGCGCGTGTAGACGCGACGGGCATCGAAGACCTGCAAGCCGAACGTCCCGACATCCAGCCCGACCTGACAGATGAGGGAATCGATCGGCGATACGCCCGGGAGCACCTGCGTCGCCAGCTTCCGCTCCTTCGCCTTCACCAGCAGGAAGCGGTTGAGCGAGTTCGAGAGCAGCGGGTTCCCTTCGGAAAGGAGGAGGGCCGGGGGCTCTTCGCTCGCCTGGCGGAGCACTGTCTCAGCGATATCGAGGTAGACTTCGGCGAACGGCCGCCCGGCCGCAAAACAGGCCGAGAGGTCCACCGCACGGATCTTCTGTGCACGGAGGAGGAGATCGAGATTGGGCGGGACGCCT
>JANMTH010000679.1:0-1933 GCA_031390305.1 Thermoflexaceae bacterium | reverse complement strand
GATCGCCACGCTCGAAGCGTTCGCCGCCCAGGCCGCGACAGCGATCGAGACCGCCCGCGCCCAGAAGGCCCTCGCCGAGCGCAACGCCGAGCTGGCGGCTGCCCTGGAGCGCGAATCCGCCTCCGCCGATGTGCTCCGCGTGATCAGCATGTCTCCGGGGGATCTCGAACTCACTCTGCCGGAAATCGGCCTCGCCGCTTGCCGCCTTTGCGATGCCGACCACGTTACGATCATCTCGGCGGAGGGCGAGTTTGTCGAGGGCGATACCTGGCGAATATGGGACCCTGTCCGTGGCTTCCGTTCCGACCCGCCGCGATACCCGGCGGAAGGTCACAGCGCCGTGAGCGCGGCGTTCGTCTTTAACCGGCCGGTGCACGCCTCCGGCCCAATCGAGGAGTGGGAAGCCGATTACCCGTTGGCTGCGACCATTGCGCGCGCCGACGGTCTGACCGAACTCGCGCAGTTGGCGGTTCCGCTTCCTGGCCCGGCTGGCCCGCTGGGCGCCATCTCCCTGCGGCGCAACACGGCGCGACCGTTCAATGAGGGTCACACCGCCCTTCTCCAGACCTTCGCGGACCAGGCCGTGATCGCCATCGAGAACGCGCGGCTGTTCAACGAGTTGCAGGAACGCAACCGCGAGGTCACGGAAGCGCTCGCCCAGCAGACGGCCATGGCCGAAGTGCTCCAGGCAATCAGCCGGTCGGCCTTCAACGCGGACTCGGTACTGCCCACCTTGACTGAGCAGGCCGCACGGTTGATTGGCGCGATGCGAGCCGAGATTGCCCTCATACACGGGGATTTCCTCTACCCAAAAACTGTCTTTCCGAGCGGGCCTGACGAGCCCGCGTGGCTTGATGGTGCGAGCTACCCACTGGACTCTGGCGATGTGCGGGCCACAGTTGTTCGGGACGCACGGCGCCACGCGATAACCATCACGCCGGGCGATCCTCGGCTCATCGCCACGACAGCTCGCGAGCGGTCATTGTTCGACAAGTCCGCGCCCGGCACGATCTCCGGCCTTTTTGTGCCACTACAGACTCCGGATGGGGTCATCGGCACGCTCGGCGTTCAGGTGCTAGGCACGCACCGGTTCTCCGAGCGTGAGAACCGGATGCTCGAAACGTTTGCCGACCAGGCAGTCATCGCCATCGAGAACGCCCGGTTGTTCAACGAGCTCCAGGCGCGCAACCGCGAGGTCACGGAGGCGCTCGGGCGCGAGGAGGCGACCGCGGCGGTGCTTTCTCAGATCAGCCGCGCGCCCGAAGACCTTTCCGGCACGCTGACGGCCATCTCGGCGGCGGCGAGGCGCCTGACAGAATCCGACGCCGCGACGGCATATACCGTCGACGGCACCGACCTTGTGCTCGGCGGGATGGATATTGCCCCCGACTCTGGGATAGTCATCATGGAGCCCGGGACGCGCTTCCCGACCGCTGCCCTGCTGCCCGTCAGCGAAGCCTTCCGCACACGAAGGCCCGTCCTTGTTGAGGACTACGCGGCGCTTCCGGAGGACCAGTATCCCGGCGTTGCACAGCGCTCGCGTGTTTCGATGGCACACAGCGGAGTGTCCATTCCCGTGCTCAACGACGGGAGTCCGGTTGGGATGCTGAACGTTGTCCGAACTGAGGTGCGCCCATACACGGCTGCAGAAATTGCCATCCTCGAATCATTCGCTGACCAGGCCGCGATCGCCATCGAAAACGCGCGCTTGCTGCGCGAATTGCGCGAGCGCAACCGCGAGGTCACGGAGGCGCTGGACCAACAGACGGCGGTCGCGGCTGTCCTGCAAACCATCAGCCGCTCGGCGTTCGATGTCGGGGCCGTGCTCGACGAGCTTGCCGAACAGGCAAACCGGCTCGTGAGCGGCGACCTGACGAGCATCTCTCAGCTCACTGACGGCAAGTTCTTTTACACCGCCACGTTCCCGCGAGGT
>JANMTH010000632.1:0-5282 GCA_031390305.1 Thermoflexaceae bacterium | reverse complement strand
TGCCCCGGCGCACCTTCATTGTCGGCATGCCGGGACGGGCGCATGAGTCCGAATCTCGCGTGCGCCACGGCACGGTGCTTACTCCGTTGCCACCCCGATGGCCACCACTCCGCCGTCCATCGCCTCGCTCTTCTGCTGGCGGGGATGGCTGGCGTTGTGCTCACGGATAGCCTTCAGGATCGCCTGGCCCGCGCCTTCCATCAGCTCCTGCTTCCGTTCGCCGACCCAGCCGGCGCTGCGCTCGACTGGTTCGATGAGGCCCTGGAGACGGGGGATGACGTAGCGCGCGAACATCTCGTAGCTGCGGAACATCTCGTCACCCCGGCCGGCCCAATCGTGGGCGAAACCGAGGAGCGTGCCGAAACCGCCGCTCAGCTCCTGGATCCGGCGGATCTGGGCGATAGCGTCGTCCGGAGTGCCAAAGATCGCCGATCCCGAGCGGATCATCGCCTCCGCCATCGCTGCGCCGTCCTGGGTGTGGGCCGCGTTCGGCCGGCCAAGAACATCGACGTTGTAGTCGTTGTGCCAGCGCTTCAGCCCATCGGCTACTTCGGCGATCGCCTGCTCGCGTGTCGGCGCGATGTGGAACTGGGTGAGGATCCGCCAGTTCTTGCGGTCGATGCTCTGGCCGTACTCCCTGGCGTAGGTTTCGCCGAAGCCCCACTGCGTGGGCAGCGCGGCCAGGCCCTCGGCGCTGTTGCTGGCGACCGAGATGACGCCGATCCCGTACTTGCCGGCGACCTTCATCCCCGCCGGGCTGAGGCTCGTGGCCGAGGCCATGGGCAACTCTTCCTGCAGTGGCAAGAGCTGAAGCTGGGCATCGTGGAGGTCGAACCAGTCGCTCTTTTGGGTCACCCGTTCGCCGCGCAGGAGGCGCTGGATGACGCCTGTCGCTTCGTCCATCCGGTCGCGTTGGGTTGCGGGGTCGATCCCGAGCATCCGGGCGTCGCTGGGGAGCGCGCCCGGGCCAACGCCGAGCATCGCCCGTCCGCGCGTCAGGTGGTCGAGCTGGACCATGCGCGCGGCGACGTTGAAGGGATTGTGGTAGGGCAGCGAGACGACGCCCGTGCCGAGCCGGATTCGCTCCGTGCGTTCGCCGGCGGCGGCGAGAAACAGCTCGGGCGAACCGATCGTCTCCCAGCCGCCGGAATGGTGTTCACCAACCCAGAACTCGTCGTAGCCGAGCTTATCGAGGTGCTGCACGAGCTCCAGATCGCGCCGGATCTGGAGCGTCGGGTGTTCACCGACGGGGTGGTGGGGTGCGAGGAAGACGCCGAACTTCATTCGAGCCATAGAGAAATGGTTCCTGCCTGCTGAACTATTTGGGGTAGTTCAGTTATACATGGGTGGCGGCTTGAAGTCGCGCCGAAGCCGAGGGTGGGCCCCTCTGTGATCCATTCCACACCGTTCCGCCGAACGACGGAACGGCCCGTCGGGCGGTCGTCCGATTCCACATGAGGCGGCCGGATGCCTTCCAAAGCAGCCGGCCCGCTTATGGATTCGGTTCAGGCGTGCGTCAGGCGGCCGCGCGGTTCCGGGATCGGCCGCCCCAGCTCACGCGCCGTCTCGAGCCATTCGGAGATGACGAGTTCGACGTTGGCGACCGCGTCCTGGTAGGTGGCGCCATCAGCCATGCAACCCGGAAGCTCCGGCGCCTCCACGAGGTACGCACCGTCCACTTCGCTCCACCAGATGACGAGTTCGTAGCGGCTCAACGCTTCAACTCCGTCCCGTAGTCGATGAGGTCAAAACACTCGATAGCGCCGTCAGGCTGCCCGGAAAGCACCTTCGCGAGAATCCGTTCGGAGGTCGCCATCCCCCACATTTTGCGGCAGCCGTCCCCGTTCCGCATACTCGCCGTACCACCGAACCGGAGACCGCCATGACCAGCACGCTCGAGATCACGAACGAGGGGAACGTCCGCACCATCACCCTCAACCGGCCCGAGAAGATGAACGCCCTGAACGAGGAGATCGCCTGGGCGATCATCGGCGCCGTCGATGAGGCGTCGAAGGACGATTCCGTCTGGACGATCGCGATCACCGGCAGCGGGCGGGCCTTCTGCGCCGGGCTCGACCTCACGCAGTTCGCCGGTGAAAAGAGCTACGCGCCGCTTTCACCGATGACCCGCCAACTGGACGACCTCGCCTGGATCAGCCGTTTCACGCTCGGCATGCGGCAGTGGTGCGACAAGCCGATCGTCGCCGGGATCAACGGCGTCGCCGTCGGCGGCGGACTCGCCCTCGCGATGTCCGCCGATATCCGGATCATGAAGCGCGGCGCCCGGCTGATGGCCGGCTACCCTCGGATCGGTGGCTCGCCCGATGGCGGCCTCAGCTACACCCTCCCCGAGGCGATGGGGTACGAGAAGGCGATGCGCTTCCTGCTCGAGAATCGCACGGTCGAAGGCGACGAGGCGCTGGCCCTCGGGCTCGTTGGCGAAGTCGTGGATGACGACCTCTTCGACGCGCGTTTTCGCGAATACTGCCAGTCGCTCACGAAGCTTTCGCCGATCACGGCCCGGCTCACGAAGCGCGACCTCCAGAAGGCGACGACGGCGATCGACCTCGAACAACAGCTTCGCTACGAGATTTCGAACATCGGGAAGGCGTTCGCCAGCGAGGACGGAAAGGAAGCTCGCAAGGCGTTCATCGAGAAGAGGGCGCCGATATTCGAAGGCCGTTAAGTCGAGTCCCTAGGGGTCTTCCCTTAGGCTCCCCCGCGTTTTCCCCTATGCGGCGCCAGACCCGTCACTTTTTTACGTTCGCACGCCATTTATTCGTTGATGCCACCGGCCGAAGGCCACATGGTTACGCCTTCGAACCATGAACCACGAGAAAAGACCCGCAATGAGTGTTACCTGTGCCTGGTGCCGGAGTGTGATCGTGGCCGGCGTGCCACCCGTTTCCCACGGGCTCTGTGAGACGTGCGAGCCGAGCGTGATTGCGGAAGTCGATCGCCTCGCGACGCTCCGGAAGGGAACGCCCGAACGAACCGCGGCACGGTAGTTCGCGGCGCGGGCGCGGTGCGTCTACCATGCCGCCATCCGCGATTCCCGGAGCAAGGCCATGGCCGCCGACCCCACCCGCCTCTCCCTCCCGCTCGGCGAAGCGATCTTCAGCCAGCGGTCCATCCGCCGCTTCAAACCCGAGGCGATTCCGACCGAGGACCTTGAGTTGATCCTGGAGGCGGCCGTGAAGGCGCCGAACGGCGGCAACGTTCAGCCGGCCCGCTTCCTCGTCCTCACCGGCCGCGAGCGCATCGCGGCCTTTGGCGCGCTCTACCACGAAGCATGGTGGGCCAAACGCCGGGACTTCGAGGGCTGGACGAAGCCCGAGGACATCCCCGCTGACGCGAAGGTCTCGCAATCGGCGATGCGCCTGGCGAACGAGATCGGCGAGGCCCCCTGCGTTGTCTTCGTCCTTAGCACGAAGAATGGTCCGGCGAATTCTGTCATCCCGGCCGCCCAGAACCTGATGCTCGCCGCCCGAGCGCTCGGCATCGGCTCAGTGCCAACGACGCTCCACCCCCAGGTGATGGAGCGCTTCCACGAAATGTTCGCCATCCCGCCGCAGATCCAGTTCCACTTCTGCATCCCGCTCGGCTACCCGCGGGGACGTTTCGGCCCCACAACCCGGCGTCCGGCCGCCGAAGTCACGCACTGGGAGAGCTGGGGCACACCCGTCCCCTGGAGCTGAACCCTGGCAGCCATCCCAGGCGCCTCAGCCGTCCACCCGTTGGCTCAACGCATGCGCGACCAACGCGTTCGCATGACCGTGCCCAAGGCCGTGCTCCACCTTCAACCACGCCACGATCTCCATGTGCTTCGTCAGCTCCGAGGACCGGATAAGCTCGACCCAATCGGCAATCGGCCGGCCGTACTTCGCTTCGATCGAAGGAAAGTAGGATGCTGGCCCCTTCACTCGTTCTGTCATCCGTGTCCTCCTGCCCGCCCAAACTCAGCTTGGGCGCGATTGTTGGTGGCAGCGCATGCCCTGTCAACGGCCCGCCCGGCGTGACCCCAACCCCCGACCCCCCGATACTGTGCTCCAACGACCAAAATCCACAATCGGAACGCAGACATGCCCAAGCACCCCTCCGAGGCCCTCTTTTCGGGCGAAAAGTCCCTCCCCATCCTTCCCGCCGCCGAGCATTTCGCCGGCACGGAGCAGCGCATCACCAAAGCCTTCGAACTGCAGGAGAAGATGGGCGGCATCTTCGATATCACCATGGACTGCGAAGACGGAGCGCCCGCCGGCCGCGAAAAAGAGCACGCCGAGATGGTCGTGCGGATGCAGAACAGCGACTTCAACAAGTTCAACATGGCCGGCGTTCGGATCCACGACCCCTCGCACGACCACTGGCGCAAGGATGTCGAGATCATCGTCGGCGGCGCCGGGGCGCGCGTTCGCTACATCACGATTCCCAAGAGCATGTCCGTGGCCGATTGCGCCATGGTCATCGATTACATCCGCAACACCGCCGCGAAGGCCGGGATAAAGCGTGAGATCCCGGTGCACGTCCTCATGGAGACGCAGGCCGCCCTTCGCGTCGTCTTCGACCTCGCCGCGCTCCCGAACGTCGAGGTGCTCGACTTCGGCCTGATGGACTTCGTCAGCGACCATCACGGGGCGGTGCCATCGAGCGCCATGCGTTCGCCCTGGCAGTTCGACCACGCCGTCCTCCACCGGGCGAAGGCCGAGACGGTGGCCGCCGCGCTCCTCAACGGCGTCGTCCCAGCCCACAACGTGACGCTCGAATTGAAGGACACGGACTTCATCTATAACGATGCCCGCCGCGCCCGCGAAGAGTTCGGCTTCCTCCGCCAGTGGTCGATCTATCCGGCCCAGATCGAACCGATCACCCGCGCCATGTCCCCCAGGGCGCCCGAAGTCGAAGAGGCGGAGGCGATCATGCTCAAGGCCTACGACGCCGATTGGGGGCCGATCCAGCACGACGGCAACCTGCACGACCGCGCCACCTACCGCTACTACTGGGAGCAGCTCCAGCGCGCCAACGTGATGAACATGGCCCTGGGCGAACGCACGAAGAGCACCTTCTTCGCGTAGGGCGCCAGCCGCGGCCCACCGGGCCGCCTACCACGCGCGGGCTCCGAGACGCCGTTCGGCGGCTCCAGGCGCGGCCTCGTCACGACTGGGGAACTTCTCCCGTCCTCGGGGAGTTAGCAGGGTGCTGAGAAAGGGTACGATTGGGGACGAAGTCGACAATAACGCATTGCTCAGGGTAATTTCCCGAGTCTAGCCTTCGGGACGAAGGATATG
>JANMTH010000582.1:0-1789 GCA_031390305.1 Thermoflexaceae bacterium | reverse complement strand
CGTTGGCGACCACTTCTTCGTCGGGCCGTTCCTGGATTCGTACGACCCCTACCTGCTGATGGCCCTGGCGGCCCGGGAGACGCGGACGATCACCTTCGGGCCGCTGGTAACGCCGGTGATGTTCCGCGAGCCCTGGATCGTGGGCCGCTGGGCGGCGCAGATCGACCTGTTGAGCGGCGGACGCTTCGTCATGGGGCTCGGTGTTGGCTGGCAGGAAGCGGAGCACGCGGCCTATGGCATTCCCTATCCGCCGTTGCGGGAACGGTTCGACCGGCTGGAGGAGATGATCCTCTTGATGAAGCAGATGTGGCAGCCAGGGCCGGGCCAGTTCGCTGGCAAGTACTACCAGCTCAACGGCCCGGACTCGTTGCCGAAGCCGGCCGAGGGCCGCCCGCCGATCCTCATCGGAGGGGGCGGGGAGCGGCGGACGCTGAAGCTGGTAGCCCGCTATGGCAGCGAATGGAGCGCTCCCGGCCTCTCGCCGGACGAGCTGCGGCGGAAGCTGGAGGTGCTGGCCGGGCACTGCGAGCATGTGGGCCGGAATCCGGCGGAGATCCGCTGCTCGATGCTGAGCATGGGCCCCATCGGCGCGACGGCGACGGAGATCGACGCGGCCACCCAGCAGCAGATGGAGCGGACGCCTCCAGCGACGGAGATGTCGCTCGCCGACTATCGAGCCGTCCTCAAGGAGCGTGGCGGCATCGTCGGCGGCGTGGAAGAGATCGTGGACAGCCTGGGCAGGCTGGCCGAGGCGGGCGTGAACGAAGCGCTGTTCGTCTACGCGCCCGGTGTGCCAGAGTTCCTGGCTTCGGAAGTGCTGGCGAAGGCCGCCGCGCTGTAGGAGGTGGAGCGCTCCGTCCTCGCTGACCGGGAGCCGCTCTTCCTTGGCTCCCGGCGCGTGGCGTGACTCCCTTACTGGACGGTGAATGGGTGGTCGGTGAGGGTCTGGTTCCCGTTGACGTCGATCGCCAGGACCTCGACGTGGTACTCCCCTGGTACCAGAAATTCAGAGGGAATCGACAGGCTCGTCGCGGTCGCGGGGAGGACGGCGCTGAACGTACGCTTCGGGCTGTTCGCGACAACGATGACCTCGTAGCCAGCGATGACGACACCTGCCGGTGTGGTTGTCG
The DNA here is from genome assembly GCA_031390305.1 of Thermoflexaceae bacterium. Classification (GTDB taxonomy): domain Bacteria; phylum Chloroflexota; class Dehalococcoidia; order Tepidiformales; family Tepidiformaceae; genus JANMTH01. The sequence continues at coordinate 659 of JANMTH010000582.1, read as the reverse complement.
GCTGCCAGCGGACGACGAGGGAATCGGCATCGACCACGGCGTCCTCGGCCGGTTCGTTGATCACGGGCCCGTCTGGCACGCGGTGCGAAAGGATTGCGCTCCCGGTCATTCGCCGCCCGTCGATCGTCAGGCCGCGGAAGGCGTAGCGCCCTTCGGGGAAGAGCCTTTTGAATTCGGCGAACGGGAAGACGGAGAACGGCGGCTCGCTGCTTTCCGAGAAGAGCTCGGTGAGCCCGTAGTTGCGGATGGAAGCGCCGGCGTCGAAATCGACGACGGTGCGGCCACGGGGGTCGGTGATGGTGACCTCTCGCCAGGCGGGGCCATCGATGAAGACCTGGAGACCGGCGTCCTGGTCGGTGCTGTTCAGTTCGATCTTGAGGCGCGCGTCCGTCAACGGGACTGGCTGGACACCGGCATCGGCGTTGGGAACCGCGAACGGTGCGATACATGCGGCGCCAAGGGCGAGCGTGAGGGCGGCGCCGGCGAACCGGCGAGTACGAATCATGGCAAACATGGTGTGTGCCTTCCTTCCAAACGATTGCTCAGGCGGCGCCACCTGGCGCCACCGTTATCGCTCCTGGGCGCTGAACCAGCGCTGAACGGAGGATGAGGCAACCAAGGGCATGCCCCCGTTCGCGGTAGGCCTTCGATTGAGGCAC
>JANMTH010000564.1:0-17505 GCA_031390305.1 Thermoflexaceae bacterium | reverse complement strand
GGACCTCATCGGGCTCGACACGCTCCAGCTGATCGCCGAGAGCATGTTCGAGGAGTACGGCGAGCCGCGCTTCAAGGCGCCGACGCTGCTCCGCCGGCTCGTTTCGCTCGGGCACCTTGGGCGGAAGACCGGACGCGGCTTCTTCCGGTACGACTAGTGGCGGCGATCGACCCGTGGGACGCGACGCTGGAGGGGGTGACGGCGGCCCTCGGCCGTTTTACGGCCGGTCCTGATGGCGAAGTGCGGGGTGGGGTCGGCCGCCGGGTGGAACGTCGCCTTCCAGGCGCATCGCAGGACCGTCTCGATCGCCATCTGGTACGCCGGGGCGGCTCCGGGGCCGCGGCTCGACGACTACCGTCTCGTGCTGCTTTACGGGCTGGATTTCCACCCCGCCCACGACGACCCCAGGACGAACGTGTTGCGCAAGACGCTGACGATCCAGGAGGGCTGGACGTGGGACGAACAGACCCTCCGCGAGGTGGTGTTGGAGACGCTCGGCCTGCTCCGGCATGTGCTCGGCGTGCCGGCCGAACCGCCGCTGACGCTGTTCGAAGAGGCGCCACGGGCCGGGCCGGTGCGATCGCTCACGCGGGGGAAGCTCCCGGCCCGCCGAAAGCGCTGAGGGCCGGGCCGCGGCCGCCCGGGCCAGTACCACCCGAGCGTTGCGATACGTGATCGCGTCCTTTGGGCTGGATTCTCCCCTCGCCCACCGCGCTGGGAGAGGGGCCAAGGGGTGAGGGGGCCATGCCCGGCAACGAACGCCCGGCCCTCGAGTGGCTGCTAGAACATCTCCGGGCACCACGGCGGCGGGTCCGAGCTGAACATCATCTCCGCCAGCCGGATCTCCTCCGCGTCTCCCGTCACCCTCCCCGCGCGCACAAGTGTCGAGAGCCGCGTGCCGCCCAGGTAGATGGCGCTCAGTTCGGCGATCCCAAGCCGGATCGCGCCACGCGTGATCTCCGTGCGGCGGCAGGCCGCGCCCCCCGGCCCGCCCACCAGCAGGAAGGCGCCACCAACCTCTGGCAGAAACGGGTCGTCCACCACGAAGGTCAGCTCGCCGTCGCAGCCGTAGGTCCGCGCTTCCAGGGCGCGGTTCACATCCAGGATCCGCAGCCAGACGCCGTCGTCGACCGTCCGGCGAAGCCGCCGCTCGTCCAGCAGCATGTGATAGAGCGGCTCGTCCGCCGCGAACATCTCACCCTCGATCGTGGCCATCCAATCGACGCTGAAGAGGTATTGCCAGAGCGCGGCGTAGGCCTCGGGGCTTGTCGCGATCAGCTCCTGGACCTTGAGCGCGCAGTTGGGCAGGCCTTCTTTCCAGTCGTTCTTCTGGCGAAAAAGGACATAACCGAGAATCTCACCGTCCACTTCGTAGTTCACGAAACGGAGGCTGCTGAGACCAGCGCGCTCCTCGGCCGGGTCGTGGAAGACGCGCGGCCACCAGGACGTGGGCCGGTTGAGCATCCCGGGCTGCTTTGGCCGGAGCGTGTCCCAGACCGTTGGCCACTGTTCGCGAGCTTCGTCCTGGCCGATCATGCGCATCCGCCCCCGGATCTCGGGCAGATGTTCGAGCCGGGCGTGAGCGCGTTCGATGCGAAGTTCGGCGTGTTGGGCGGCGATCCCGTAGCCGAAGCGGCCGTAGATTGGCGCTTCGGCGGCGTACAGCCCGGAGAGGGCTTCGCCGCGGCCGAGGCAGTCCGCGAAGTGCTGGCGCATCATCTCCGTGAGGATGCCCTGGCGGCGATGGGTGGAGCGCACCGAGACCATCGTCAGCCCGCCCATCGGCGCTGAACCGCCGGGCGTCGTCAGCGTGCGCGTGAACGCTGAAGCCGTGCCGACGACCTGGCCGCCATCGAAGGCGGCGATGCTGCGGTCGATCTCCTGGATCGCGCGGCGCCGTTCGACGCCCTCCCGATCGCGCGGCTCGCGGACCATCGCGATCGACTGGCATTCGTCGAACCCTGCGAGTTCAGCGTCCGTAATGAAGCGTATTTCGGTCCCCATGCGTGTGCTCCTGTTACTTCGTTGGACGGAGGATGGCGAAGGTCGCGCGGCCGAGAGCCGCCAGCTCGCCGCCGCATTCCAGCTCGATGTCGATGATCGCCGTCCGCCCACCACGGCGGCGAACGGTGGCGGTCGCCTTCAGGTCGCCGCGGGCGGGCGCGAGGTAGTGGACCGAGAGGTCGATCGTCGTCCGCCCCTCGTCTTCGGCCAGCACGGTGATCAGCGAGCAGCTCGCCGCCATGTCGATCGCCGTGGCGACGATGCCGCCGTGGGCCGTGCCGTCCCCGGCGCCACCGGACCGTCCGAACTCTGGCCTGCCAGGGATGTGGACGACGGCGCGGCCGTCGCCCGCTTCGACGAGCCGCGCGCCCACGTGGTCCCAAAAAGGCGCGGGGTCGAGGCGGCGGAGGACTGCGGCGATCGCCTCTTCGCTCACGAATGCGCTCCCAGGCGGTGGACGATCTCCGGGAGGAGCTGGCCCAAGGGGTCGCGCAGGATGACCTCGGCGTGCCCGTCGTACGGTGTCTCCTGCGCGTTCATGATGATCAGCTTCGCCCCCGCTCGCAGCGCCGTCGCCGGGAGGGCGGCGGCGGGATAGACGCCCAGCGTCGTCCCGAGCGCGAGAAAGAGGTCACAGCGCAGCGCCTCCCGCTCCGATCGCTCCAGGTCCTCCGGCACCAGCTGCTGGCCGAAGGAGATGGTGGCGGACTTGAGGATCCCGCCGCAGGAGCGGCAGGGTGGGTCACCCTCGCCGGCTTCGACGCGGGCGAGGACGCGCTCGATCGGTCCGCGGTCCGTGCAGTTCATACAGCGGAACTCCCGGACGGTGCCGTGGATCTCGACGATCGCCTCGCCGGGGAAGCCGCCCGCCTGGTGAAGGCCGTCGATGTTCTGGGTGACCAGGAAGTGGAGCTTCCCCATCCTGTGGAGCTGGGCGAGCGCCTGGTGTCCGGCGTTCGGCGGGGCCTCCCAGACCGGGCTCTCGACGCGGTTGCGCCAGGCGCTCACCCGCGCCTCGCGGTTCGCCATGTAGTACTGCAGCGTGGCCCGCTTTTCCGCTTCCGGGTCCTTCGTCCAGACGCCCTGGGGGCCGCGGAAGTCGGGAATGCCCGATTCCGTCGAGATCCCGGCGCCACTCAGCGCCATCACGCGGGAAGCGCCACGGAGGAGGGCTACGGCTCGGCCGATGTCGTCGTCTGTCATGCGGCGTAGTGTATCGCGATGCGTTCGTGGTTGCCGCCATGTGGGTTGGTGGCTGTTGGCGGCTTTGGCCGCGTAATACCCAGCCTCCACAAACCATGGCGCGCCCTTGGCGCTCTTGGCGCCTTGGCGATTAGTCCCCGCCCGGCCGCCTCACCCGTCCGACGCCTCCCACCAGCCCCAGAACGCGTCTTCGGCCTCGCCCGTCGTTCGCGAGGTATGGACCGCGGCCCTTGCCGGGTTGGAGAACGGCAGGCCGGCCTCGACGTACCAGGCGAGGTGCTTCCGCACCTGGTTCATCGCGTACCGGGGCGATTCGCAGAAGTGCTCGTGGATCAGCGCCAGGTGGCGGCGGATGATCCGCTCGCGGTAGGCGCGCTGCCCGGCCGCGTCGAGCCCCTCATATGATTCGTCGAAGACCCACGGCCGCCCGAACGTCCCGCGGCCGATCATGACGTTGGCGCAGCCCGTCTCCGCGACCATCCGCCGCGCTTCGGCCATCGAGGTCACATCGCCGTTCCCGGTCACGGGGATGCTGACGGCCTGGACGACATCGCGGATGATCTCCCAGGGCGCCTTCCCCGCGAACCGCTGTGACTGGGTGCGCGGGTGAACGACGATCGCGTCGGCGCCCTCGTCTTCGCACATCCGCGCGACTTCGACAGCGTTCAGATGGGCATCGTCCCAGCCGCCCCGAATCTTCACGGTGAAGGGCACCTGGACGGCCTTGCGCAAGGCGCGGATCACCTGCGCGGTCGCCGGGACATCCCGCATCAGGGCCGAGCCCTTGTTCTGCTTCGTGATCTTCGGCATCGGGCAGCCCATGTTTAGATCGACGATATCGGCCCCGGCTTCCTGGACCAGTTCGGCGGCGCGGACGAGCAGATCGGCGTCGCCGCCGAGGAGTTGCATGGCCAACGGCGTCTCCGCCGGGTAGTAACGCGTGATGTCGAGGGCGGCGGCGCTCCCCCGGACCAGGGAGATCGCGTCGATCTCCTCGGTCGTCGTCAGGCCGCTACCGCATTCGCGCGCGATCAGCCGGAAGGGGCCATTGGTGACCGCCGCCATCGGCGCCAGCCGCGCAAGCCCGTGGACTTCGACCGTGCCAATCTTCACGCGTATCAGCGTAGCGCACATGGGGGGTGGCGAGCAGCGCCGCCGCTCAGCGGTGCGCGTCAGCCCCTTGTAAAGCCCTGATCGAGCCCTGGCGTTTGCGCAGGCGCACGGAAGAGGAGATCGGCTCCCCCTCGCCCGCCGCGGCGGGAGAGGGGGCTGGGGGGTGAGGGGCGGCGCGCCAGACGGACACCCGCTCAGTTGCCCCAGACCGTGCCGCCATCGACGTTGATCGCCTGCCCGGTAATCCACTTGCCGCGGTCGGTGACCAAGAAGAGGACCATTTCGGCGCATTCGGTGCCATCTCCGGCGTACTGGAGAGGGATGCGCGTGCGGACCATCTCCTGCCAGGCCGGGCCGCGGCCGATGTCGTCCATCCGGTAGGTATCGATAATCCCCGGGCAGACAGCGTTGACGCGGATCCCCTTCGGGGCGAGTTCCAGGGCCATCGAGCGGCTGAGGGCGTTGATACCGGCCTTCGATGACGAGTAGGCGGCCGTATTCGGGCCCGCGAGCTTGCTCGCGATCGAAGAGATGTTGACGATGCTCCCGCCGTCGCCCTGCTTCAGAAGATGGCGGGCGACTTCGCGAGAAAGGAGGAAGGTTCCGTCGAGGTTGGTCACCAGCACCTTCTTCCACGTCTCGTACGTCAGGTCCACCGTCGGCACCCGGTCGTCGCCTCGTGCCGCCCCGGCGTTGTTCACGACTACGTCCAGCCGGCCGAACTCGGCCACGGTCCGCTCGACCAGTTCGCGATTCGCGTCTTCGCTGCGGATGTCGGACACGAGGGCGAGGCACTTCGCCCCTTCGGCCCGTACCTCATCGGCGACGCTTTCGATATCCCGCCAGCCGGCGGCCTTCTCGTCGTCGGGGTAGCGGTCCGGCGTGCGGCCCGTGCCGGTGAGGACGACGTTCGCGCCAGCGCGTGCCAGCAGGACAGCGATCGGCCGGCCGATGCTGCGCATGCGGCCCGCGCCGGTAACGACGACGACTTTGCCCGTGAGTTCTTTCTCCATGACGCACCTCCGTGGAGCGGGAGCCTACGCTTTCGATGTGCGCCACGGCAACTGCGGCCGCTGAGACCGCGACGTCCGGAGCGGATGCGAACGGCCGTCGCGCCCAGGGATTCATGCGCGGAAGCGTAGCGAGTCGGCCACCCTAGCACAGCCCCTGCTATCCTTCCTCCGCCGGGCAGACCAACCCGAGCCTTCCCCCAGGCCCGCCGCCCGTGTCAGACCCCTACGCAATCGACGCCCCCTTCTACGACCTCATCCACGAAGGACACGACGACGACGTCGGCCTCTGGCTCTCGTTCGCCGGCCGCACGGATCTCCCGGTGCTGGAAGTTGGGACGGGGACCGGGCGGATAGCGATCGCCCTGGCCCTGGCGGGCCACGAGGCCGTCGGCATCGACCCTTCGCTGGCGATGCTCGCCATCGCCCGGCAACGAGGGGAGGATGAAGGCGCGGACGCGTCGTTCATCGAAGGGCGCGCCCAGGACCTCACGCTCGAACCGGACCACTACGGGCTGGTCCTCGTCCCCGCCGATGTCTTCCTCTATTGCGAGGACGGCGAAGAGCAGCTCGCCGTCCTGCGGGCGCTGGCGCCGTCCATGGCCTTCAACGGCACGCTGGCCGTCGATCTCCCGGGCCCGGCGCTCTGGCTGGATGGGACGGCGAACGGACAGCCGCTGTTGACGTGGAGCGGCCCCATCCAATCCGCCGGGAACGAGGACACGCTAGATGTCTACCAGCTGCATGAAGACGACCTCGCCCTCCAGACGCGCTGGTTGCGCATCACCTACGAGACGACGGCGGCGGACGGTTCGGTGCGACGCCGGATAAGCGAACACCGGCTGCGCTACGTCTACCGCTTCGAAGCGGAATACCTGCTGCACATGGCCGGCCTCCGCCTTGAAGGCGTATACGGCGACTACGAACTCGGGCCGCTGACGAGTGACTCGGAGCGGATGATCTTGATCGCGCGGAGGATGCAAGGATGACCACCAGGATCGTTGTTGATGCGATGGGAGGAGACAACGCGCCGGAAGAGGCGGTGGCGGGCGCGCTGATGGCCGCCGGCACCCTCGGCGTGGAGCTGATTCTCGTCGGCCAGGCGGAGGTTATCCGCCAGGAGCTGCACGGCACGGCGGAGATCGCCGGTCTCCGGATCGTCGATGCGCGCGACGTCATCGAGATGGAGGAACATCCGACGGAGGCCGTGCGGGCGAAGCCGGACGCCTCGATTAACGTCGGCCTCCGGCTCTTGAAAGACGGCCAGGCCGATGGCTTCGTGACGGCCGGGAACACGGGCGCTTCGATGGCCGCGGCCTTGCTCACGCTCGGCCGCGTGCGGGGGATCGCGCGGCCCGCCCTGGCGCTCACCTACGCCTCGGTAACGGGGAAGGACAAGCTCGTCCTCGATGTCGGCGCGAACGCCGATTGCCGGCCGATCCACCTGATTCAGTTCGCCCACATGGGCGCTGCCTACTACCAGCGGACCTTCGGCGGCCCGCCTCCCCGCGTCGCCCTCCTCTCCATCGGCGAAGAGGATTCGAAGGGCAACCAGATCACCGTCGAAGCGCACGAAGCCCTCCGCGGGAGCACGCTCAACTTCGTCGGAAACGTCGAGGGACGGGAGCTGCTGAGCGACACCGTCGATGTGATCGTGACCGATGGCTTCACCGGCAACGTCGTCCTGAAGACGGTCGAGGGCGTCTCCGAGGCGCTCTTCCGCGAGGTTCGCAAAGCGGTCGAATTGACGCCATGGAACCGGGCCGCCGGCCTCGTCCTCAAATCCGAACTTATGAAGGTGCGTCGGCGCCTGGACTACACGGAGTACGGCGGGGCGAAGCTCCTGGGGGTCGATGGGGTCTGCGTCATCTCCCACGGGCGTTCCAACGCACGGGCGATCTTCAACGCCATCCGCGGCGCTCGCGACGCGGTCGAGAACAACGTCCTGGATCTGATTCGCGAAGTGGCCAGCGCCGTGCCCGCGAAGAAGGGCGTCAACGGTCCTTCGGCGGAAGACGAAGAGTAGCCGGCCCGGCGGTCGGTGGTCAGGCGCTATCGTCCGATGGTGGCGGGAATTCGCCGTCCACGGGGTGAGAGCGCTCCGCTGGCTTCCGCCCGGGGACGAAGAGCAGGGCCGCTATCTGGATGACCGCAAGCCCGAAACCGGCGAAGGCGACGAAATCTCCGAGGCTGTAGATGTTCGTGCGGTAGAGCGGGAGCGTGATCACGAAGCGGTCGGAGAGCGGCTCGAAGTTGATGTCATCGCGGCGGAGGATGATGTCTTTGGAGTTCGTGACCTGCTTGCCGATGTTGGCCTCGGTTATTTCGGGGAAGGCCGTGGACGACTGAATCGTCTCGAGGGCGACGGGCATCAGCCCGCCGTGCGAAGCCATGGGGATGAAGTTCATGAGGATCCCGGCGGCGATCAGCCAGGCGCCCACGTACCAGCGAAATCGCAGGGCGAGGCCGATCAGCAGCGCCGTAGTGCTGAAGAAGATCGCCCGGCGAAAGCCGCCTTGCGTCCCATCCAGGTCGAGCAGCGAGACACCGATCCGCTGGAGGACGACGACGGCGAGGGCCGATCCGAGCCAAACGAATTCGCCCGCGCTCCATCGTGGGGCACGGGCGAAGAGGATCCTGCGGAGGACAGCGGAAAAGTTGGCCATCAGGCGCCGCTGCCCGCGCAGCCTACCAGTTCTGGTAAGGAGCGGCGCCGGCGACAGCGATCATGGCGAGCGAAGCGAGTGCGAATGCTGCGGTCAGAAGGCGGGTTTTCATGGTGGTTGAAGTCCTCTCTTTGCCGTGGGTGTGGTGTGGCAAAGCCCACGGTAGGGGACGAGTTCTCGCGAGATTCTCGCGAAAACCGGGAATCAGGGAGTGATCACAGGCAAATCTGGACGAATTCCTAGGGAAGTGCCCGGATCGCGGGCCAGCGGCGGCCAGTGGCACCGGAAAACGTCGTGCGGCCGGCCGGTTCACGCGGTCGCGACGGCGCCGGTGAGGGCCATCGCGGTCACTTCGATGTCGCCCCAGTTTTCGGCCTGGACGGCGTCGCATTCCCCGGATTTGATCAGTTCGAGGATCGCGAGGAAGGAGAGGACGACTTCGAGGCGGGTGGCGCACTCAGCCATCGCTTCCCGGAACGAGAAGCGGCCCGCCGTGTGAAGGCGTTCGCGGAGGATGCCCAGCCGCTGGGCGAGCGTGGACCGTTGGCGGGGAAGGATGACGCGCGGCCGCTCGGGCGTCCTTCGGAGGACGTCGATCATGATCGTCCGCATCAGTTCCGTCGTCACGCCATCGAGGCCGTCGCCTTCTGGTTGCGGTGGTGGCGGAGCCATGCGGGGGAAGAAACGGAGCCCGGCTTCCTGGCGTTCACCGAGGATCGCCGTCACGGCCGCATAGCGGCGGTACTCGACGAGCATGTCGATCAGCTCGCGGCCCACATCGTCGTCGTCCGCTTCCGCCGTTAGCGAAGGGTCGCGGGGAAGGAGGGCGCGCGACTTGAGATAAATAAGCTTCGCGCCGATGGAAATGAATTCGGCGAGCGCCCGTGGTGGGAAGCCCTCCGTGGTGCGGATGGCGCCCAGATACTGATCCGTGACCGCCACGAGCGAGATGGACGTGATGTCGAGGTCGTCCCGTTCGATCAGGTGGAGCAAGAGCTCAAGGGGGCCCTGGAACACCGGCAGGTGAATCTGTGGCATCGGCTCCTGAGGGACAGCGCTTCCCCGCAACAACGTCCCCCGGTGGTCACACGACTTTCCGTTACCGTTCGGCGACGGCCGTCCCCGCTTGGGGTAACGACCGCTCGACCGCGTTCGCGATAGCGGCGACCGATCGCATCATCCGTTCGAACGACGCGAAGGTCAACGATTGGGCGCCGTCGCTGAGAGCGTGGTCGGGATTTGGATGCACTTCGATCATCAGGCCATCGGCGCCAGCGGCGACGGCGGCCCTCGCGATCGGCTCGACGAGCTTCCATTTTCCGGTGCCGTGGCTGGGGTCGGCGATGACTGGGAGGTGGCTTAACGCCTTCGCCAGGGGGATGGCGTTGATGTCGAACGTGTTCCGATAGGCCGTCTCGAAGGTCCGGATGCCGCGTTCGCAGAGGTTCACGTTCGGGTTGCCCTGGGCGACAATGTACTCGGCGGCGAGCAGCCACTCCTCGATCGTGGCGCTGAGACCGCGCTTGAGCATGACCGGCTTGCGCAGCCTCCCGACTTCATCGAGGAGGTTGAAGTTCTGCATGTTGCGCGCGCCGATCTGGATGATGTCGGCGAACTCGGTGACGGCGTCGATATCGCGAACGCTCATCAGTTCGGTGACGACGGGCATGCCCGTCACCCTGCCCGCCGTGGCGAGGTGGCGGAGGCCGTCCTCGCCGAGGCCGCGGAAGGCATAGGGCGAGCTCCGCGGCTTGAACGCGCCGCCGCGGAGAATGTTGGCGCCAGCGGCTCGCACGGCGACGGCCGTGGCGACGATCTGCTCTTCGTCTTCGATCGAGCAAGGCCCGGCCATCACGGCGACTTCGGGCCCGCCGATGGTCACCCCCTTGCCGATCTCGATGACGGTGTCGGCGGGATGGAATTCACGGCTGACGAGCTTGTACGGTTTGGTGACGCGGTGGACGGATTCGACCCCTTCGATGGTCTCGAACATGTCCTGAAGTTCGGGAAGGTCGGGGCCGATGACGCCGATGATCGTGCGCTCGGTCCCTTCGGAGAGATGGGCCCTCCGGCCCGCTTCTTCTACGCGCGCGACGACGTGATCGATGACGTCCCGGCTGGCGCCGGGCGTGAGAACGATGATCATGGGATCCTTTCCGCTAACGAGCGGTTGAATGGCTGCTGGTGGTGAGGTCGGGGCGGAGGCGGCGGGCCTCCCGGAGATAGGCGTGGTGAACGTCATGAATGCTCTTTTCAGTGTTCACATGCAGGAGGATGCGCACGCAGAGGGGAAGGCTGCCGGGGACGCTCATTTCGTGGCCGCACATCAGCGGCACGAACGTCCAGCCGAGCTGCCTGGCGGCGACGGCCGGGAACTCCGCGTTGACATCGGGCGTGGTCGTGAACCAGGCGGAAGCGACATCCTCGGGGTTGATCTCGTTAGCCTCGATCATCACCTCGAGCAGTTCACGCGTCGCCTCGACGATCTCTTCGCGCGTGTTCTTGGTCACACTCGTTGCACCGCGGATGCCTCGAACCGGCATGGCGCGCCGTCCTCCTTGGGCTAACAATCGGAATGGGACCTACGCCGCCGGGAGCCCAAATACTCCGGCCGGCAGGCCGCGATAGGGACGGCCCGCGAGGGGCCCGCGCCACGCCCAACGGCGCTCGCCTGCCACCCAACGGGCCGTACTCACCTGCCTGCTATCGGCCGGAACCATATTCTCCGCGACTCCGCGACCGAAACCCGGCGTCATCGCGCCAGGGCCGTCGTCCCGGGAGTATACCAGAGGGTGGACGAGGCGCGATTCCCCTCGCTGGCGGCGGTCGGACGCCAAAGGCGAGCGGGGCACACGGGCAGTGTCGCGCTCGCCGCAGGCAACATCCTCGGTGATACTGGAGACTCGATACTCTGCGGAGAAGCTCAGATGATCATCGGATTCGGCGCTGACCACGCCGGGTACCAGCTGAAGGACCACCTCGCCGGGGCCGCCCGGGCGCTTGGGCACGAAATCCGCGATTTCGGCACGAACGGCCCGGAGAGCGTCGATTATCCCGACTTCGCGGAGGCGGTCGCCCGGGCCGTTGTCGGCCGGGCGGTCGACACGGGCGTCGTCATTTGCAGCAACGGCGTTGGGATCAGCATCACGGCGAACAAGGTGCCGGGAATCCGCTGCGCGCTCTGCCACACGAGCTGGGGCGCGGCCCGCGCCCGCCAGCATGTCGATGCGAACATGCTCGCCCTCGGCGGTCTCGAGATCGGAACCGCCATCGCCGAGGAGATCCTGAAGGCGTTTCTCGAAAGTGGCTTCGAAGGCGGCCGCCACGAGCGCCGGGTCGCCAAGCTGATGGATGTCGAGCGGCGGGGCATCGGCGCCGAGCTGTCGCGCGCATGAGCGGCCACCAGATAACGAAGAAGACCGTCCGAGACGTCGCCCTGGCGGGCAGGCGGGTGCTCGTCCGAGCCGACCTCAACGTCCCGCTGGCGGATGGCGCGGTCGGCGACGACACACGGATCCGCGAGTCGCTACCGACGATCCGGCTGATTCTTGAAGGCGGTGGGAGCGTGATCCTCTGTTCGCACCTCGGGCGTCCGAAGGGCCGCGACGCTTCCCAGTCGCTTGCGCCGGTGGCGGCCCGCCTGGGCGAACTGCTCGGCCGCCCGGTGACCTTCGTCGCCGACTGCGTGGGCCAGGCGGCCGCGAAAGCCGCCGCCTCCGCGAAGCCGGGAGATGTTCTGCTCCTGGAGAACCTTCGCTTTCACCCCGAGGAGGAGAAGAACGACCCGGAGTTCGCCCGTCAGCTTGGCGCCCTCGGCGACCTTTTCGTGAACGATGCCTTCGGGGCGGCCCACCGCGCCCACGCTTCCACGGAGGGCGTCACGCACTACCTCCCGGCGGTCGCCGGCCTGCTCATGGAGAAAGAGGTGCGCTTCCTGAGCGCCCTCGTCGCGGATCCGCCGCGGCCGTTCGCGGCCGTGGTCGGTGGGGCCAAGGTGAGCGGCAAGATCTCCGCCATCGACCATCTCCTCCCGAAGCTGGACATGCTCCTCCTCGGTGGCGGGATGGCGAACACCTTCCTCAAGGCGACCGGCGTGAACGTCCAGGCTTCGCTCGTGGAGGACGACCTCGTAGATATCGCACGCCGCGTCCTCGCCCAGGCCGCTGAGCGGGGCGTGGCCGTTCACCTGCCCGTCGATGTCGTCGCCGCTGACCGCTTCGCCGCCGACGCGACGGTCGCCCAGACCAACGCCAGCGAAGTTCCCGAGGGCTTCATGATCCTCGACATCGGGCCACGGACCGTTTCCGCCTACGTTGAGGCCCTTCGCCGCGCCGCCGCCGTCATCTGGAACGGGCCGATGGGCGTCTTCGAAATGGAGCCGTTCTCCCGCGGCTCGTTCGGCATCGCCCGCGCGATCGCGGAGCTGAACGCCGAGACCGTCGTCGGTGGCGGCGAAACCGTGGCCGTCGTCGCCCAACTCGGGCTGCGGGGCCGCTTCACGCATGTATCGACCGGCGGCGGCGCTTCGCTGGAGATGCTCGAAGGCCGCGAACTCCCCGGAGTCGCCGCGTTGCGGGACCACTAGATGCTGTTTGCTTTCCGCGGTGTCCGGCTCTTCCAGGTGCTCCTCGCCTTGATCGCGCTGGCGACGGGCATCGGCGCTGTCCTCTCGCTCAAGGTTTTCACCGACGACAAGGTGCTCCCGATGCTGTTCGTGGCGGGATTCCTCGCGATCGTCTTCCTCTGGTCCTTTACGACGGCGATTCGCGTGCCGACTTCGTTTATCGCGATCGCACCGGAGCGTACGCGGATCCGCTTCCCCGGCTTCGTGGACACGGTCATCGCCAACACCGACATCATCGACGCGAAGCTCGTGCGGCAGACGTTGTTCGGGGGCATCGGCGTGCGAACGGATTTCCGCGGGCACGTCGTACTGGCGACGACGCTCGGCAAGACGGCTGAGCTTCAACTGCGGAAGCCAATCCGGATCTGGTTGATTCCGAAGCTGATCCCGCTGCGGGCGGAGCGGCTCGGGCTGACCGTGCGCAACCCGGAGAAGCTGGTCGCACGCTTCGCCAGTACCAGCACGGCATCACCACAGTCGGTTTCGACCGCGCCAAGGCCCGCCCGTAAGATGAAGCGCCGCGGGCGGTAGGACTCTCGGAGGCAAACGATGCGAAAGCCCTTCATCGCCGGGAATTGGAAGATGAACACGACAGAGGCCGAGGCCATCGCCCTCGCCCTGGGCGTGAGCGAGGCGACCGTTGGCGCGGGCTGCGATATCGCCATCTGCGTGCCCTTTCCCCACCTCGGGCCCGTCCGTGCGGCGCTGAAGGGCTCCCACGTGGGCCTTGGCGCACAGGATGTGTACTGGGAAGCGAAGGGAGCCTTCACGGGCGAAGTGAGCGCCGCGATCCTGGCGGACTACTGCCGCTACGTCATAATCGGCCACAGCGAGCGCCGCCAGTTCTTCGGTGAGAGCGATGAGTGGGTGCGGCGGAAGCTCGAAGCTGTCCTTGGTTCGGCGCTCGATCCGATCGTCTGTGTCGGTGAGCTGTTGGCGGAGCGCCGCGCTGGCCAGACCGAGGCGGTCCTCGCCCGCCAGATCCGCGAGGGGCTGAAGGGACTGCCGATCGCGTCACGGGTGACCATCGCCTACGAGCCGGTCTGGGCGATCGGGACCGGGGAGACCGCGACTCCCGCGATGGCCCAGGATGCCTGCGCCTTCATCCGTTCCGAACTGCGGCGTGTCGCGGGCGCGGCCGCCGACGCCATTCGCATCCAGTACGGCGGGAGTGTGACGGCCGAGAACGCGCCGACGCTGCTTGCTCAGCCCGACATTGATGGTGCGCTCGTTGGCGGCGCTTCGTTGAAGGCGGACTCGTTCGCGGCGATCTGCGCCGCCGCCGGGTAGCCGGCGGGAACGGCCGCTTTCAGGGCCCGTGCTGAGGCACGACGGACGAACCGGACGCTTCGCGCCAGAGGGCGACCACGGCTTCAGCCTCGATCGCTCCGATGGCCTGTTGGCCCTGGGCGTTGCGATGGAGCCTGTCGGCCGCGAAGTCGGGGCCGGATGTGTCGGGAGCTTCGTCCTCTACCCAACCGAGGTAGCGCACGTGGCGGGCGGCGCAAAGCTGCTGGAGGCGCCGGTGCACTTCGAGACGCCGTTGCTGGCGCCTCCGTTCGCCCGCTTCGTTGTCGTTCAGCGCGAGCCGCCGGCCGAGCATGCCGACCACGAGCAGACCGACGCCCTCGTGCCGCAGAATGCTGGCCACGCAGGCCTCGGTTGTGGCGAGGACCTGGTCTGGCGTGAAGTGGGCGTCGCCTCCAACGGTCCTGAGGGCGAGGTCCCGTCCGATGCGAAAGAGGCGTGTCCGCGCCAGCCGTGGGGACTTTCCGGCCCGGATCCCCGCGCGTGACACGACGCCGCCGATCGGTCCGAGCTTCCGGCGCAGTCGTAGCGGCGTCGATTCGTAGGAATACCAGAACGGGTTGACGCGAAAGTAGACCAGTTCGGGGTGGTAGCGCTCCATCCAACCGTCGATCAGGGTGGGCAGTTCGTCGCTCGGCCAGATGGCACGGAGGACCGTCTCGACTGGTTCGCCAGAGGCGGCGGAAAGCTCGGCCTCTACGACCTTGAAGGAGAGGAATTCTGGCTGCACGTCGTCCTGCCGGTCGCCGCTGGAGCCAAGCCTGAGGATCTTCACGCGCCGTATCGTACGCGAACTACGTGGACCGGGAATTGGCCGGGCCGCATCCGCTTCGCCAACCTGAAATGGCGACCCTACAATCGCGGGGATATGCTCCGCCGCCTGGTCGCCATCGTCGGTCCGACCGCTTCAGGGAAGTCGGCTGTCGCGCTCGAACTGGCCGGCCGGCTTGGCGGCGAGATAGTGAACGCCGACAGCCGCCAGGTTTACCGTGGAATGGAGATCGGCACGGCCAAACCCACGGCTGACGAGCGCCGCCGCCTTCGCCATCACCTGTTCGACATCCGCGATCCTGGGGAGGCGTACAGCCTCGCGCTCTACCAGCGCGATGCGCGGGCCGCCCTCGAGGCGATCTGGGAGCGCGATTCCTTCGCCTGGCTGGTCGGTGGGACGGGACAGTACGTCTGGGCGCTGCTGGAGAGCTGGACGGTGCCGGAGGTTGCCCCGGACGTGCCGCTGCGGGACGAGTTGACGGCCTTCGCCGAGGCGAACGGGGTGGACGCGCTCCACGCCCGGCTCGCCGCCGTCGATCCCACCGCCGCCGCCAGCATCGACGCCCGAAACGTTCGCAGGGTCGTGCGCGCGATCGAGGTGCACCAGCTCACGGGCCGCCCGATCAGTGCCTGGCAAACGAAGGGCGCGCCGGATTTCGAGTACCTGCTCTTCGGGATCGATGTCCCGCGAGATGTCCTCGATGGCCGCATCGACCGGCGGGTGGACGGGATGTTCGCGGGCGGCTTCGTCGACGAGGTGCGGACGCTGCTCGCCACCGGCATACGGGCGGACGCGGCCGCGATGTCGTCGATCGGCTACGGCCAGGTGGCCCGCCACCTTGGCGGCGAGATCTCGTTGGCGGAGGCGATCGACGAGACGAAGCGGGCGACACGGCGGCTTGCTCGCCGCCAGGCGCAGTGGTTCCGGCGCGACGATCGGCGCATCACCTGGGTGGAGGACGCGGACGACATCGACCTCCAGGCGAACATCTTCACGGGCGCCTGCACGAACGTAATCCGGGGTGAAGGGCGGCGCTGACCGGGCGCTATTTCGTAACGGCCGGCTGCGGGTTCACCACGCCCGCCCCGAGCGTCGAGCCGAACAGGCGGTCCAGGACATCGACCGTGAAGCCGCCTTCGTGATAGATCGTGCGTTCCCGGCTGGGCTGCGACATCAAGCTGATCTCGTTGCCGCCGACGAGGAAGTCGCGGCCGTTGATGTTCGCTGCCTTCTCCGTGCAAAGGAAGACGACAAGCGGCGCGACCATCTCCGGCGAGAGCTGGTTCATCATCCCCAGCGCCTCCTGGGCGGCGCTGTCCTGTTCGCTGACGGCGCCGGACGCCTGGGCCGCCTCGCGGCGCTTGCGCGCCTCTTCCATCTCCGGGCTCAGCGTCAGCCGCGTGGCCGCGCGCGGGCGCAGCGCGTTCGCCGTGACGCCGTAGCGCCCGAGGTCGAGGGCCAGCGTCCGCGTCAGACCCACAATCCCCTCTTTGGCGGCGGCGTAGTTCGCCTGGCCCATGTTCCCGAGCCCCGATTCGGAGGAGGTGTTCACGATCCGGCCGCTCCGCTGTTGGCGGAAGACCATCGAAGCCGGCCGCGTAACCGTGAAGTGGCCCTTCAGGTGAACGGCGATGACCGCGTCCCACTCCCCCTCGGTCATGTTGAAGATCATCCGGTCGCGGAGGATGCCCGCGTTGTTCACGAGGATGTCGAGCCGGCCGAAGCTGTCCAGCGCCTGCTTCACCATCGCTTCGCCGTCTTCCATCGAAGCGACGTTGCCGTAATTCGCGACCGCATCGCCGCCCATCTGCTTGATCTCGTTCGCAACCTGATCGGCCGGGCTCGCGTCGCCGCCTTCGCCCGCCGTCGAGCCACCAAAGTCGTTCACGACGACGCGCGCGCCCTCGGAAGCGAGCAAGAGCGCCTCGCCGCGGCCAATTCCGCGTCCCGCTCCGGTAACGATCGCGACCTTACCTTCGAGTCTTCCAGCCATGAATCAGGCACCCTCGTCATTGAATGTCCCGCCAGCGCCTGGCGCCGTGTGGCGCGCCGGGCCGTTACGGGCAAAGCGCGTTCACGGTAGCATCGCTCCAGGCAATGAACGAACAGACGACGGCAGAACGGCTGGCGCCAACGGGCGGCGCATTCGGCCCAGGGGCGCGGTAACCAGATGCCAACGCTGCTCGCGGTCATCCCCCATCCCGACGACGAATCCTACGCCTTCGCCGGCGCGATCGGCCTCGCCGCCAGGGCCGGGTGGCGCTGCGTCGTCCATTGCGCTACGTCCGGCGAACGGGGCAAGCGCCACGATGGTGGACCGGCCGGGGCGCTGCACGTTGGGCGCGCGCGGGAAGCCGAGCTGGGCGAATCCTGCCGCCTCCTTGGCGCTGAACCACCGGTCTTCTGGGGGCTTCCCGATGGCGCCCTCCGCCTTCACGAGGGCGAGCGGCGGCGCCTGCGGGCAGCCCTCGATTCGCTCCAGCCGGACGTCCTCCTCACCCTCGGGCCAGATGGCGCCTACGGCCATGCCGACCACCTCGCGGTCCATCGCTGGGTCGTGGATGGCTGGGCCGAAGGCGGCGGCCGATCGACGCTCCTCTTCGCCGCCTTCCCGGAAGGCCTCTTCGTGCCGCAGTGGGAGAAGTGCCGGCACATGCTTGGCGAACCCCCTTCGCCCGCCGCCAGCGAGATGGGAACGGCCTCCGCGGATTACGTACTCGACATCACGGCGGTGGCGGCGCTCAAGCTCTCCGTGATCGCGGCCCACCGGACCCAGCTTCCCGGCGGCGATCCCCACGCCCTCTT